>CAYVGN010000259.1:0-5138 GCA_964451215.1 uncultured Acidobacteriota bacterium | reverse complement strand
AGGCTTTAGGCTTTAGGCTTTAGGCTTTAGGCTTTAGGCTTTAGGCTTCAGGCTTTAGGCTCTAGGCTTTAGCAAGAGAAGCATGCGTGACCCATCCAAGCTGCGCGCTTTCAAGCTGGCAGACGAACTGGTGTTGGCGGTTTACCAGGCAACGCAGAGCTTCCCGCGCGGGGAGCAATTCGGGCTCACGACGCAGATCAGACGGGCTGCTGTCTCCGTTGTCTCAAACATCGTGGAAGGAAGCGCGCGGAACAGCCACGCCGATTATCTGCACTTCCTGGATATCGCCTACGGTTCGGCAAGTGAACTGGGGTACCAGCTATCACTCGCTTGTAGGCTGGGCTATCTTCCTGGAGCTGAACACGAGCCGCTGAAAGCGTTGTGTGATGAGACCTGCAAGGTGCTGACGGGCTTGATTCGTTCGCTGTGGGCGCGCTCGTCGGCGCGTTAGGCTGTGCTTTAGGCTTTAGGCTCCAGGCCTTAGGCTCTAGGCTTTGGGCTCTAAGCTTTA
This sequence comes from uncultured Acidobacteriota bacterium, assembly GCA_964451215.1. Taxonomy (GTDB): domain Bacteria; phylum Acidobacteriota; class Terriglobia; order JAJPHL01; family JAPKYU01; genus CAYVGN01. Next base: position 4,627 of record CAYVGN010000259.1, on the reverse strand, counting down.
GGCAATTCGGGCTCACGACGCAGATCCTATAGCCTGAAGCCTATAGCCTAAAGCCTGATTGGCGGTTTACCAGGCAACGAAGAGCTTCCCGCGCGAGGAGCAATTCGGGCTCACGACGCAGATCCTATAGCCTAAAGCCTAGAGCCTAGAGCCTGAAGCCTATAGCCTATAGCCTATAGCCTATAGCCTAAAGCCTGATTTTCACACCATGGCACACCCGCTAGAGGTCAGGGTCATCAGCAAGCGGTTTGAGCTGCCCAACTCGGCTGCCCTTCAGACCTACCTGGCCACCGAGGGCTACGAGGCGCTGCGCAAGGCGCTGCAGATGACGCCCGAACGGATCATCGAGGAGGTAAAGGCCTCGGCGCTGCGCGGCCGCGGGGGCGCCGGCTTCCCGGCGGGCATGAAGTGGAGCTTCGTGCCCCGCCAGTCGCCCAAGCCCAGGTACATCGTGGGCAACGCCGACGAGGGCGAACCGGGCACCTGCAAGGACCGCCTGCTGATGGAGTACGACCCGCACCAGTTGATCGAAGGGATGCTGATCGCCGGCCTGGCGGTGGACGCCCACAAGGGCTACATCTACATCCGCGGCGAGTACCGCTACTTGATGGACATTCTGGACGGGGCGATCGCTGAGGCCTACGAAGCCGGCTTTCTAGGCCAGAACATCCTGGGCAGCGGCTTCGACTTCGACCTCTACACGCACACCGGGGCGGGGTCGTACGAATGCGGCGAGGAGTCGGCGCTGCTGGAATCGCTGGAAGGCAAGCGCGGCTACCCGCGCATCCGCCCCCCCTTCCCCGCGGTGGCCGGCCTGTACCAGTGCCCGACGGTGCTGAGCAACGTGGAGACGTTCTCCGCCGTGCCGGCCATCATCCGCCACGGCGGGGAGTGGTACCACAAGCTGGGCACGCCCAAGAACGGCGGGACGCGCCTGTTCGCCCTCACCGGGCACATCCGCCGGCCCGGCGTCTACGAGCTGCCGCTGGGCATCCCGCTGCGGACCTTGATCTACGAGGTGGGCGGGGGAATCCCGGCCGACAAGCGGGTGAAGGCGGTGATCCCCGGCGGCTCTTCCACGCCGCTGCTGACCGAGCAGCACCTGGACACCCCCATGGACTTCGACTCGCTGGCCAAGCTGGGGACGTTCCTGGGCTCCGGCGGCGTGGTGGTGATGGACGAAGACACCTGCATGGTGAAGGTGGCGCTGCGCATCGCCCAGTTCTACGCCCATGAATCCTGCGGCTGGTGCATCCCCTGCCGCGAGGGAACTGCCTGGGTACACAAGCTGCTGGCGCGGTTCCACGCCGGCAGCGGCGTTGAGAGCGACATTGAACTGGCCGGCGAGCTGGCCGAGAACATCCTGGGGCGTACTTTCTGCCCGCTGGGCGACGCGGCGGCCATGCCCATCATCAGCATCGTCAAGCACTTTCGGCAGGAGTTTGAGGACCACCTGGGCGGCAAGGCGTGCCCGTTCGAAGCCAGAGAGAGGCAGCTATTGCCTGCCTGATCAGAACTGGCCGAGCAAGGCGGTAGTTGGTAGGGGATATATGGCGGAGCTGGTGACATTGACGATAGACGGCCGGACGGTGCGTGTGCCCGCGGGCACGCTGCTGACGGAGGCGGCCAAGCGCGAGGGCATCGAGGTGCCCTCCTTCTGCTACTGGGCCGGGCTGTCGCCGCAGGCCGCCTGCCGCATGTGCCTGGTGGAGATCGAGAAGGCGCCCAAGCTTCAAACGGCCTGCACCACGCCGGTGGCCGAGGGCATGGTGGTGCGCACCGACAGCGAGAAGGTGCGAGAGGCGCGGCGGTCAGTGCTGGAGTTCCTGCTCACTAACCACCCGCTGGACTGCCCGGTGTGCGACAAGGGCGGGGAGTGCGAACTGCAGGACATGGTGTTCCGCTACGGCGCGGCCAGCAGCCGCTTCCGGGAGGAGAAGCTGCACGTGCCGGAGCAGCGGTGGTCGCCCGTGGTTTACTACGACGCGCCGCGCTGCATCCTCTGCTTCCGCTGCGTGCGGGTGTGCGGCGAGGGGATGGACGTGTGGGCGCTGGGCGTGGTCAACCGCGGGGTGCACTCCGAGATCGCTCCCAACAAGGGCGACCACCTGGAGTGCCAGGAGTGCGGCGCCTGCATTGACATCTGCCCGGTGGGCGCGCTGACCAGCGGCGCCTACCGCCACCGGGCGCGGCCCTGGGAGATCCACTACGTCCCCACTATCTGCGCGCATTGCGGCGATGGCTGCCGCACCACGCTGAGCGTGCGCAACAACCGCGTCCTGCGCGGCAACAACCGCGACCGCAGCGGGATCAACGGCGAGTTCCTATGCATCAAGGGGCGGTACGCTTACGATTTCCTCCACCACCCGGAGCGGCTGAAGCAGCCGCTGCTGCGCAAGGGCGGCGGGCTGGAACCGGTGTCGTGGGCTGAGGCCTTGGCCGCCCTCGGCGAGCGCTTCCTGCAGATCCGCAGCCGCCAGGGCACCTTCGGCGTAGTGGGCTCGAACCGCGCCTCGAATGAGGCCAGCTACCAGTTGCAGAAGTTCGCCCGGCTGGCGCTGGGAACCAACAACATTGACCACCGCCGCAGCGCCGACTACCCGGCGCTGATGGATGCGCTGGGCGGCAAGCCGGCTGAGGCCGGGCCGCTGGCCCGCTCCGCCGACCTGCTCACGGCCCCGGCCATCCTGCTCATCGGCAATAACCCCACCGACCAGCACCCGCTGCTGGCCTGGAACATGCGCACCAACGTGCGGCTGCACCACGGCCGGCTCTTCCTCATCAACCGCCACAATATCCCGCTGGAGCGGCAGGCCCAGGTCTTCCTCCAGCTGGAAGCGGGGCAGGAAGGGGCGGCGCTGGAGTTCCTCTGCGGCAACGACGCGGCGCTGCCCGCCGGGGCGGACCGCGAGCTGTGGCTGAAGTTCCGCGAGCGGCTGGGCGCTGAGAAGGACCTGGTGGTGGTATTCGGCCCCGAGGTCCGGGGCGACGACCTCCGCCGCCTGGTGCGCTTCGGGGAGGCCCGCGAAGGCCAGACACGCTACATGGCCCTGGCCGACTACAGCAACTCGCGCGGCGCCTCCGACATGGGCCTGTATCCGGACCTGCTTCCGGGCTACGCGCCGGTTCAGGACGCGACCGCCCGGGCGCGCTTCGAGAAAGGATGGAAAGGGGCGGTGCCGGCGACGCCCGGCCTGGCCCTGGACGAAATGATGGCGGCGGCGAACGAGGGCCGCCTCGCTGCCCTCTACGTAGTCGGCGCCAACCCGCTGCGACGCTACCCGCTGGCGGCCGGCCGGACGTTCCTGGTGGTCCAGGACCTGTTCCTCACCGAAACCGCGCAACTGGGGGACGTGGTCTTGCCGGCCACCAGCGCCTACGAAATCACCGGCACCGTCACCAACACCTGCGGCGAGGTGCAGCGCCTGCGCAAGGCGCTGACCATCAACGGCCCCAAGCCGGACCTGGAGATCATCGCGCTGCTGGCCAGGGAAATGGGGGTGGCGTTAGGGCCGGTCGAGGCGGACGAAGTGTTCGAGGAAATCCGGCAACTGGTCCGCGGCTACCAGGTGCCGCTGGCGACGCTGCTCTCGGGCGGCGCGGCCGCGGCCATCACTTTGAACGGGCCTGTCCCGCACCGCGAGCGGCGTCACCTCGTTCACTCGTCCAACGACACGCTGTTTACTTCCGGTACGCTGGGAAGGTACAGTAACACGCTTAAGTCGCTGATCGAGAAAGACCTGCGGAAGAATCCGCCGGGCCTCGGGGACTGAAGGTCCCTTCTACCGCAGAGACGCAGAGTTCGCAGAGGCAGCAGGAGCATAACCCTTTCCTCTGCGTCTCTGCGGTGAATCGCAATTGGCTGATGGACTACTCTTTTCTCATCATCAGTCTGGTCAAAATCGTCGTAGTTCTGCTGGTGCTGCTGACCGCGCTGGCCTACACGGTGTGGCTGGAGCGCAAAGTGGCGGCGCATATCCAGTCGCGCTGGGGGCCGTACCTGGTGGGGCCTTATGGGCTGCTGCAACCCCTGGCCGACTTCGTCAAGTTCATCTTCAAGGAAGACACCGCGCCGGCCCAGATCGAGCGGCCCATCTACTACCTGGCTCCCTTCCTGGCCATGGCCCTGGCCCTGATGTCGGTCGCGGTAATCCCCTTCGGCGGGGCGCTGGAGGTGGAAGGGTACCGCACCTGGCTGCAGATCACCGACCTCAACATCGGCCTGCTGTTCATCTTCGCCGTTACCTCGCTGGGCGTCTACGGCATCGCTTTAGCCGGCTGGTCGTCGGGCAGCAAGTACTCCCTGCTGGGCGGCCTGCGCAGTTCGGCGCAGATGATCAGCTACGAGCTGGGCCTGGGCTTCAGCGTGATCGGGGTGATCATCTTGGCGGGGACGCTGAGCCTGCGCGGCATTGTCGAGCACCAGCAGGGCTACTGGCTGGGCTTCCTTCCCCGCTGGCACATCTGGCCGCAGGTGGTCGGCTTCTTGGTCTACATCACCGCCGCCTTTGCCGAGACCAACCGCCTGCCGTTTGATTTGCCGGAGGCGCAAGCGGAACTGGTGGCCGGCTATCACACCGAGTACAGCAGCATCAAGTTCGCCATGTTCTTCACCGCCGAGTACGCC
>CAYVGN010000258.1:0-5144 GCA_964451215.1 uncultured Acidobacteriota bacterium | reverse complement strand
ACATGTTCCCCAGGTCAAACACTTTGGGCAGCACCAGGTAGGCCCAGCAGAAGATCTGGCAGCGGCTGCTGAGCAGCCCCGAATCGCGCGCCGCAGTTCGCTGGGCCTACCTGGTGCTGCCCAAAGTGTTTGACCTGGGGAACATGTCGCGGCTGCTGGTCCAGGGCTCGCCGGTGGCCGACTGGATGCCGCTGTGGTCCACGCTGGTGTTCGGCGCCACCGTGTTCAGCGGCGCGGCCGCGCTGTTCGCCCGGCAGGATTATTAGGCTTTAGGCTGTAGGCTTTAGGCTGTAGGCTGTAGGCTTGAAGAGTTGGTAGGGCCCGGCTTTAGTCCGGGCCGTCAATCCTTCTGAGGCTGTAGGCTGTAGGCTTGAGGAGTTGGGAGGTACACCATGAATCGCAGACGAACCGTCATCGTGCTGGTTGCGTTGCTGGCCGTAGCCGGCATCGCGTTGTGGCGCGCGGGCATCAGGCGCGTGTCGGCGGGCACCATCCAGCCGGACGTGAACAGCCTGGCGCTGCTCCCCGCCCAGACCACCACCGTGTTCGGGCTGGACCTGGACGGGTTGCGCTCCACCCCGGTCTACGCCCTCTGGCGGCAGCGCATGGAGTCGAAGCGGCATGACAAGGACTACGACGAGTTCGTTGCCCGGACGGGCTTCGATCCGCAGCGCGACCTGGAGGCGGTAACGGGCGGGGCCTGGACCGACGGCCAGCAGCCTGCTTTCCTGGCCGTAGTCACGGCGCGCTACAACCGCTCCGGCCTGGCCGCTTTTCTGAAGGAGAAAGGCGCGCTGGTGGCTACCTACCGCGGCTTTGAGCTGCTGGGTCCGGAAAAGCACCAGCCCCGCGCTGACCGGCCCTCGCCCGCCCTGGTCCTGCTGGACGACCGGACGATCCTGGCCGGGACGGAACCGGCCGTCAGGCAGGCCATTGACCTGAAGCTCGAAGCAGGCGGCAGCGTGCTCACCAACCAGGCGCTGCTGGAGCGCGTGCGCCGGATCGGCCGAGAGAACCAGCTCTGGGCCGTCTCCAGCGCTCCCGGCGCCTTCCTGCCGCAGCACGTTCCGCCGCTGGCCCAGGCCAACATCGCCCGCGTGCTCCGGGGACTGGAAGGCTCCACCTTCGCGGTGAATGCCACCGCCGGGCTGAACCTGCTCATGGAAGGGACGTGCGCCAGCGAGGAGGACGCGCGCACCCTGGCCGACGCCGCCCGCGGGGTGCTGGCCATGCTGCGGCTGGCCGCTCCGGCCGACCGTCCCGAGGCGCTGGAGGTGCTCAATTCCTTCCGTGTGGAGCAGCAGGAGCGCCAGGTGCGCGTGACCGCGCAGCTTTCCTGGCAGCTCCTGGACGAGTTGGCGGAAAAGCCCAGCCTGTTCCTCCCCCGCCACCGGGAGGGCGCGGCGCCGCACCAGCACAAGGACTAGTGTGCCGACCGGATGAGAAATCGGCGCCTTGACGTAGCGCCGGCATCTTGCCGGCCGAAGCTTTGGCGCTCGGTTTATATCAGCGCGGCTGGGGTTTCTCCGGCGTGGAGGCGGCAAGGGCCTTCAGCTTCTCCCGCACCTGTTCGGCGCGGTCCGTGTCGCCGGTCCGGGTGTAAGCTTCGGCCAGCGTCTCCAGCACCCGGACATCCTGCCACTGGGTGGCCTCGGCGGCTGAAGCGGCCAATTCCACCGCCCGCTCAGGCTTGCGCAGGGCGGGATCAGCGGCGTTGAGGTAGAGGCGGGCGAGGCGGTAGCGGGCCGCCAGCAGGCTCGGCGCCGCTTCCAGCGCCTTCTCATAAGCCACGATGGCTTCGCCCGGGCGGCGCATCTCCTCCCAGGTTTGCGCCCTGCCCAACAGCGCTTCCGGGTGGCCCGGCTTCATCGCCAGCGCCTGCGCATACTGCGTGAGCGCTTCATCCCAGTGCCCGGCGTGGCGGTAGGCATCGGCCAGCGAAAGGCGCGCGTTCCAATCACGCGGCTCTACTTCCACTGCCTTGGCGAAGGCGTCAATGGCCGCCGTGTGGTTCCTCCTCTTCATGTACACGGCGCCCAGCGAGAGGAAGGTCTGGGCGACCCAGCGGTTCTTCTCCACCGCCCGCCGCGCCTGCTGCTCGGCCTCGGCCAGGCGATCCTGACGCAGGTACAGCCGGGCCAGCGAAATCTCCAGCAGCGGCTCCGGGGCATAGGTGCCCATCTTCTTGTACTCGGCTTCCGCCGACGCCAAGTCGCCGACGGCCTCGTAAGCCAGCCCAAGGACGTAGTGTGTCTCGGCGCTGGCCGGGTCGGCGGTCACCGCTTCCCGGGCCAGGGCCAGGGCCTGCTTCAGGTCGCCGCGCTCGATCAGGCGCCCCGCCTCCACCGCCTTTTGGTGCGCCTGCGCCCTGGCCTCGGCCGAGGGCGCTGACACGGCTTGCGCGCCCGATTCACCCGTGGCGGCCGACGACAGCAGACAAGCCACGATCAGAAGCGGGCAGACAAGGCGCGGAAACGCAGAAAGCATCAGACTTCGTCTATGATAGCAAGGGTCCAGAGGCAGAAGGCAGAAGGCAGGAGGCAGAATGGTGTCCCGTTCTGACTCCTGGCTTCTGACTCCTGCGTGGTTCTGGCAACATGCCGTTGAGATTCAGCCCGTCTCTGCCTGGCTTCTTGCTGCTCCAGCTCGTGTCCCCTTCCCCCGACTTTGCCGCCACGCTTCAGAAGAAGACGCTGGTGGGTTGGGAGAGGTACGTGCGCCTGACCGAGCAGCGCATTGAGCGCGAGCTGCAGCAGCCGATGCCCGACCGCCCCGGCGCCACCGTCGAGATCACCCGCATGCGCACCACCGACGAAAACGGCAACCGCGTCACTGCCGAGGCCGGGATGATCCATCACTGGAAGGGCGTGATCTTCGTTCCCGGCGTCAGCCTCGACACGGTCCTCAAGTTTGTGCAGGACTATGACCACCACGACCGTTTCTTCAAGGAAGTCGAGAAGTCCAAGCTGGTGTCGCGCGACGGCGACACGTTCCGGATCTTCTACCGCCTGAGGCGGCACAAGGTGATCACCGTCGTCTACCACACCGACCACACCGTGGTCTACCGCCGCAATGGCCCGGGGCGCGCTTCCAGCCGCAGTATGACCACGCGCATCAGCCAACTGGAGGATCCGGGGACCGGCAAGGAACGCGAGAAGCCGCCGGGGCAGGACCACGGCTTCCTGTGGCGGCTGAACAGCTACTGGCGGTTCGAACAACGCGACGGCGGCGTGACGGTCAGTCTAGAGTCGGTCAGCCTGAGCCGCACCATCCCGGCCGTGGTGGCCTGGCTGATCCGCGGCTTTGTGGAGTCGGTGCCGCGCGAATCGCTCCTCAACACCCTGACTTCCCTCCGCGACGGCGTCAAGCAGCAATGAAAAATGAAAAATGAAAAATGAAAAAAGCGGGCTTCGTTCCTCCATTTTTCACTCTTCATTCTTCATTCTTAACTCCTGGCGAAGCCAGGCGAGCGCCTGCTGCTGAATGGCGGGATCGTCGCCGAAGCCGGCCAGCCAGTGCAGGTCCTTTTCCCGGCGGAACCAGGTCATCTGGCGCTTGGCGTAGTGGCGGGTGCGCCGCTCGGTGACGCTGATGGCTTCCTCCACGCTCATCCGCTCCTGGACGAGCGCCAGCGCTTCCTTGTAGCCACAAGACTGGAACGGCTTGGCGGTGGGGAGAACGCCGCGGGCCAGGATCTGGCGCACTTCCTCGACCAGGCCGGAACCGAACATGCGCTCAGTGCGGCGGTGGATGCGGTCGTAAAGGAGGCGGCGGGGCGGGTTGAGCCCGATCTTCAGCGCCCGCACTCCCTCCAGCCAGCCCTGCCCCGCCGTCTCACGGAACAGCGCCGAGAGGGGCCGGCGCGCCCGCAGGCACACCTCGATAGCGCGGATGAGCTTGGGGGCGTCGTGGGGGTGGATGCGCCCGGCAGAGTCGGGATCGAGGCGGCGCAGCAGGCAGTGCAGGTAGCGGCTGCCGCGCGCCCGGACCCGCTGGCGCAGGCGCTGGCGCAAGCGCTCGTCGCGCGTGGGCCCCGGAAACAGCCCCTCCAGCAGCGCGCGCAGGTAAAAGCCGGCGCCGCCCACCAGCACCGGCAGATTGCCGCGCGCGAAGATGCCCTCCAGAACCTCGCGCGCCCCGCGCGCATATTCCCCAGCGCTGAAATCCTGCTGGGGCTCCAGCACATCCAGCAGGTGGTGGGCGATGTCGCGGCGCTGCTCCGCCGAGGGCTTGGCGGTCCCGATGTCGAAGTGGCGGTAGACCTGCAAAGAATCGCAGTTGACGATCTCCCCGCCCAGGCGCCCGGCCAGGAACAGCGCCAGGTCGGTCTTCCCCGCAGCGGTCGGTCCGACCACAGCCACCAGTGTGGCGGGCTCGCTCCATCTCCCAACCCACGCCTGTTCTTCCGGCGCCTGACCTCCGGCACCTGACACCTGGCACCTGCTTTACCAGCCGAGGATTTCGCGCAGATAGCGCGCCCACATCAGCAGCACCAGCAGCAAAAACACCAGCACTACACCCACCGCCTGCGAGCGCGGGATTCTCATTGCTCCAGCCACATATTGTAAAGGAAGGTGACCTGGAGGCGGACGAAGGGGCCGCGGAAGGCAGTGGGCAACGGAGGAAAGGGCACGGAGGCGCTGATGCCGGCCAGGGCGGCGCGGTCCAGCGGCTCGGAAGTGGAAGAAGAAACCAGGTACAGCTTGGGCACGCTGCCATCCCGGTAAACGTCGAAGATGATCACCACGCGACCCCGCTTGCCCATCCGGGCGATTTCCGGCATGACCGCGTACCAGTTGCGGCGGATGTCGGCCACCACGCGGCGCAAGTAGGGATCAAAGTCCACGCCCATGGTGTCGCTGAGGATGCGGGCGTCACCCAGAGCGGCCGGGGAGCGGGGAGTGAGAGCTTCCGGCGGCATGCTGCCACCCAGGTCGCCGCCCGACTGCCCGGAGGCGCGGTTGCGCGCCATGCCGCGCAGCGTATCTTCCAGCGTGCGGCCCGGCAGCCCGGCCTGTGGCAGCGGCAACTTGGGCGCTTCATTGCGTACCTCGCCCAGCGACAGCAGCGGTGGAGCAGCCGGCGTGCCCGCCTTGTCCTGGCCCGGTGGAAGTTGCGGCGGCGCCGGCTGCGGCGCCAAGTGC
>CAYVGN010000257.1:1540-5146 GCA_964451215.1 uncultured Acidobacteriota bacterium | reverse complement strand
GGGCGGGATGCGCTCCCAGGCAAACCCACAAGCTTAAGTAAGTGACATTGGGCATGAAGCCCAGCCCTACGTAGGGCTTGGCTTTACGCCAGGCCGCTCTGCGGTGCTGGATTCATGCGGAGGTCATCAGTGATCAGCTATCAGCCCTAAGCCGGGCGTGGCGGAGACAGTTGAGAGTGGAATACTGACCACCGATAGCTGAAAGCCGGTAGCAAAAAGCCCTGCTGCCTCTCCGCTGCCCCCGGGCTGCCTGTGACCCATCCCTGCCACCTGTGATATAACCCGCGCCATGTATCTGCCTGGAACTTATTTCGCCGCCCTGGCCATGCTGGTGATCAGCATGATCGGCTGGGGCTCGTGGGCCAATACCTTCAAGCTGGCCAAGGGATACCGGTTCGAGCTGTTCTACTGGGACTACATCATCGGGATGATGCTGATGGCCCTGGCTTACGCGCTCACCATGGGCAGCTACGGAACCGCAGGGACCCCGTTCCTCCAAGACCTGGCCGAGGCCGGCGGGGTGAACATCGGCCTGGCGCTGCTAAGCGGCGTCATCTTCAACGTCGCCAACCTGCTGCTGGTGGCGGCCATCGAGATTGCCGGCCTGGCAGTGGCCTTCCCGGTAAGCATCGGGCTGGCGCTGATCATTGGCGCCGTGGGCAGCTACATGGTCCGGCCCAAGGGCAATCCGGTGCTGCTGTTCGGTGGAGTGGCGCTGGTGGCCGCCGCCATCGTGCTGGACGCTCTCGCCTACCGTGCCCTGACGGCGAAGACCACTGCGCGCGGTGAGGGGAGCCACGCCGCCAGCGCCGGGTCGGGCGCCGGCGGTTCGATGCGTCAGTCCGGCCTGGTGCTGAGCCTGCTGAGCGGCGTGCTGATGGGGCTCTTCTACCCGCTCTTCGCCAAGGCCATCACCGGCCCCCAGGCCCTGGGCCCCTACGCGGGCTCGGTGATGTTTGTGCTGGGCGCGGCTCTCTGCACCCTGCCGGTCAACGGGCTTTACTTCATGCGCAGGCCCATTCGGGGCGAGCCGGTCAGCTCGGCCGACTATTTTGGCGCTTCGCGGCGGGCGCACCTGCTAGGTATCGTGGGCGGCTTCATCTGGGGCACCGGCACGGTCTTCAATTTTGTGGCTTCGGCCGCCGGCATGGTGGGGCCGGCCGTCTCCTACTCGCTGGGGCAGGGCGCGACTATGGTGTCGGCCATCTGGGGCGTTTTCGTCTGGCGGGAATTCCGCGGCGCCGGCCCGGTTGCTGTCCGCCGCCTCGCCCTGATGTTCGTCTTCTTCCTGGCCGGCCTGGCCCTGGTGGCCATCGCCCCGCTGCGTTAGGAGGCTAAAAAAGCTTGACAAGAGATGGCTGGGCCGTTCAGCTATATGTTAACTCCAAGTGCAGGATCGCGACTGGAGGGCTGGACTGCTTACCGTGGGTCCAAGTTCCACATTCAGTACGCATATGGATCCGGTGGTAGTTGCCCCGCGAAGGACTTCTATGATTCCCTTGACCGATCGGACCAGGCAAAGGTCATGGCCCTTTTCAAGTGGATGGGCGACCACGGAAACATTCGAAACGAAGAGAAGTTCAAGAAAGTACAAGGCAGGCTCTTTGAGTTCAAGAGCTTTCGGATACGCATAATCTGTGCCTTCCAGCCGGGTGGCCGGCTGCTCTTACTTCGGGGCGTGCTGAAGAAGAAGGACAGGCACGACCGAGCAGACATTGAAGCTGCCGAACGAACCCTTAGGGAACACCTAGATTACGTCAGGAGACAAGCCCAATGAAGGCCAGATCTTCTCTTGAAGAACTGACAGCTACCGCCGAAGGGCGACGTCTGCTCGAGCAGGAGGTCCTGCTCCTCTCCGCAACGGAGCTCATCTGTGAACTGATGGAGCGCAAAGGAGTCACTCGCGCCGAGCTGGCACGGCGCATCGGGAAATCGAAGGCGTTTGTAACTCAGATTCTCAGGGGAAGTCGGAATATGACGTTGCGGACGCTTGCTGACTTCGCTTGGGCTCTGGAAACGCGCGTACGACTCTCACCCGCATCGTGGGTCGCGGAGAGCCAAGCGCAACTGTGGGCTGCCATCCTTCCGAGGCCGGCGTTTGAGGCTGAGCTTCCGAAGAGCGTACCTGGCATTCCCACGACCCGCAGGGCGCTGGTGTCGTTCACTCCGACAGTGGAGGCAGCCTAGGTGAGCTACATTATCGTTCAAGAGTCTCGTGAACTCATACGTTCACGCCAAGTCGCTGCGGCCGCCGAACTTCAAAACGTCCGCCTGACCGACGCGCAGGTGCGATTGTCGTTCCAGCCGGAGGAACTCGAGCCTCCGCTCAAACTGAGGCTCAGAGTCAGGAGCGCGGGCACCATTTCTGCCCCTCAACGCCTTCAGGTCCGGCTCAGATTTTGGCTGCTGGCAACTGATGCCAAAGAGAGGAAGAGGCCTGTGCTGTACTTTCGCTGTGGCTACGCCGCGGACTACGCCTTGGCGCAAGGAGCAAGCCCCAAGGCTTCCGAGATCCACGCTTTCGCGCGGGGAAACGCAGTCTTCAACTGCTGGCCCTACTTCCGGGAGTTAGTGCAAAACGCGTCTGCCCGCCTCGGATTGCCTCCCCTGACCGTGCCTTTGTTCAAGGTGCGCGTTGCAGAAGAGCGCGGGGGGAAGGCAGAAAGGCATCATGGGAGGGATGCCCGAGCGGCCGATAAGCGGGGGGCCCAGTCTGCGACGCGGGCAGGGCTCACACCGAAGCCTTGCTGATCTTCGGGCCCGGCTTCCAGCGCGGCGAACTGCACGGCCAGGTTGCCAACGGTTGCGCTTTCGACCGGCCCGCGAATCACCTCCACGCCGGTGCGCTGGCCGATCAGCGCGTTCGGGTAGGTGTTCTGGCTGCTGCCGCCGACAATGTACAGCCGGCGCAGGGAGCCCCCGGTGATGCGAGGCGCGGCATCCAGCAGTTCGCCGTGGCGCACGGGCAGGCTGGCAAAGATCACAAACCACAAGCTACAGGCTATAGGCGCTTGGGCCGCCAACAGCGACAAGGTTCGCCTGAGGCCTGGAGCCTCGCTTAGGCATAGCCGGAGGTAGCCACGGGGCGGCCGGCGCGCTCCCGGGCCGCGCGCTCCAGATAGCCGCTGGCGCGGAAGGCTGCCAGCGGGTCCTCTGCCAGCCCGCGCCGCCGGCGCCACTCGCGCACCGCCGGGCGCACGTCGGTGGAGAAGGCGTCCTTCAGGATGTTCTCAGCGTCAATGAGCCGCTGCTCGTTTTGCGCCCTGCCCAACTCCTCCAGGTGAAGGATGGCCGCCTTGGCATACAACTCCTGGGCGGCCATCGCCGTCTGGATCATTTCCTCGATCTTGTTCTTCAGGTTGTGGCTCTGGTCCACCATGTAAGCGATGTCCGCCTTCCGCCCGGTCTCCCACTGGCAGTAGCGGATTTCGGCAAAGATGCGGAAGAGCTGGTAGGGGTCAATGGAGCCCATGGTGAGGTCGTCGTCGGCGTAGCGGCGGTCGTTGAAGTGGAAGCCGCCCAGCATGTCCTCGCTCAAGAGCCAGGCCACGATCTGCTCGATGTTCTGCGCCTGATAGTGATGGCCGGTATCGACCAGCACCTTGG
>CAYVGN010000257.1:0-1530 GCA_964451215.1 uncultured Acidobacteriota bacterium | reverse complement strand
GGCCTGGGGCCCGGCGGCTTTGGCCAGCAGCAAGGCCATGCCCCAGTCGGCGATGTCAGTGTGGTAGAAGGCCGGCTCGAAGGGCTTGTACTCGACCAGCAGCCGCTGGCCTGGGTCGAGCGCCGCGTGCGCTAGCCGCAGGCCCTCCCCCATCCATTGCTTGCGCTGCCTGATGTTGGCCGTGCCCGGGTAGTTGGAGCCGTCGGCAAACCACAGCGAAATGTCGCGGCTGTTCAGCTCCTTGGCAATGCGGATGGAGTCAAGCAGGTGCTGGAGGGCCTGCTCGCGCACCTCGGCCCGCTCGTTGGCCAGCGACCCGTGCTTGTAAACCTGGTCCTGGAAGACGTTGGGGTTGATGGCGCCGGGCCGCACCCCGTAGCGCTCGCCCAGCGTGCGGATGTCATCGGCGGTCGTGCCCGCCGGCACATCCCACAACACGTGCAGGGCCAGCGTCGGGCAGCAGCCGGTGAACTGATGGACCTGGCCCGCGTCGGAGAACTTCTCCTCGATCGTCTTGGCCGCCGTCGTCTCGAAGAACTTCCCGAAGCGCGTCCCTGTGTCGGCAAAGCCCCAAGAAGGGAGTTCGATCTGAAAGCCATCCAGCGCGGCAGCGATGATTTCGGTAGTAGAGGAAGGCATCTGCTACTCCTTTCGCCCCGGTGAAAAGCGTCCGGAGGGCGCATTCTATCCCGGAAAAGCACGGGCCTGAACCCGCAGATTTCGCAGACCTTGCAGAGCAAGAAGCGTGCGAAAGCCGCCAAGTCTGCTGCTGGTCTCTGGGTCAGCTCTGGGTGAGGACGCGGCGGACGGCCTGCTGCCAGCCCGAGTAAAGGCGGTCGCGCTCGCCGTGCGGCATGACCGGCTCGAAGGCGCGCTCCTTTTTCCACAGCGCCTCCAGTTCGTCGGTGTTCTTCCACACACCCACGGCCAGGCCGGCCAGGTGGGCGGCGCCCAGCGCCGTGGTTTCGGTGCAGGCGGGGCGGAGGACCGGGGTGCCCAGCAGGTCGGCTTGAAACTGCAGCAGGAAGTCGTTGCGGGCGGCGCCGCCATCCACGCGCAGCTCCTTCAGTTGCACGCCGGAGTCGCGCTCCATGGCTTCGACCAGGTCGCGGGTCTGGTAGGCAATGGACTCCAGGGCGGCGCGGGCGATGTGAGCGGCGGTGCTGCCGCGCGACAGGCCGAGGATGGCGCCGCGGGCGCGCGGGTCCCAGTAGGGCGCGCCCAGCCCAACAAACGCTGGCACCACGTAGACGCCGCCGCTGGAATCCACCGAGCGCGCCAGCGCTTCGCTGTCGCTGCTGGAGGGAAACAGGCGCAGGGCGTCGCGCAGCCACTGGACGGCGGCGCCGGCCATGAACACGCTGCCCTCCAGGGCGTAGGCGCGGCTGCCAGCCGGGCTGCAGGCCACCGTGGAGAGCAGCCGGTGTCGCGAGTGCACTGCTTCCTCCCCGGTGTGCAGCAGCAGGAAGCAGCCGGTGCCGTAGGTGTTCTTGGCCGAGCCGGCGCAGAAGCAGGCCTGGCCGAACAACG
>CAYVGN010000256.1:0-5188 GCA_964451215.1 uncultured Acidobacteriota bacterium | reverse complement strand
TAGCCCGCTATGGGCGTTGAAATGAGAATTTTGTAGCTGTTGCAGCGGGTGCTGTAGGGGCGGCCCTTGTGGCCGCCCTGGGCCGGCACAAGGCCAATTCCAGCACCATCCGGGGGCCATGCCGGGGACCGCGCAGCTACCTGGAGGCCGCAACCCGGAGCAGTTCGATGCCCTCTCGCTTCCTCAAGTTTCTGCTGTACTGTTTCTCCCGCGGGTTGTTCCAGTGCTCGTGGACGCCCAGACTCGCCAGACGAGTCGTATTGGTGGCGTGGTCCGGATCGTAGAAGGTTCCGGAAGGCGGATTGTTCGCCAAAGCCGCCTCGTGCAGGTAGTCGTCAGCTCCGGACATGTGCGGGTAATCTTGCCACTCAGCCCAGAGGAAATCAAAGGCTACTGAATCGATAGCGACCGGGTCCTGTGACGCAAAGAGGCTGGAAGCCCAATGTCCGTTGAAAGGAGCGGTAGACCACTTCTGGGGAGAACTATCACGTGGATGCACCCCTGCATACAGACCGTCAATGAAGTACAGGAGGGTTTTGCCGCCGGTGTGAGCGTGCCCCATCAGGTCCACCAGGGCCCGGTAATGCCCGGAGCCCGAAGTTTCCCTGGGTAGGCTGTCATGCATATTGTAATAGCCCTTTTGGAGTGGCTTCCGCATCAGCGAGCCATAATGATTCTTGCCACAGAGCGTGACGCCGGCGTACGTGTGGCTTTTCAGGTTGGCCATGTTGATGAAGTACTTCGCTTCCACATAGGGAGCCGGCAGGTAGTCCTGCTCCTTCCCGGCTGGGCGAGAACTCCAGTAGAACGGGACGGAAGAGAGCTGCACGAGCGTTCGAGGATGGGCCGCATTTCCGCCGTCATGATCCAGGTAACGGACGTTGGGGAACTGGCTGTGGAGAAGGTCATAGTACTGATTGGGGAACAAAGAAAGCGGATCGCCCACGGAAATGTCCTGCTGATCTACGCCGGCCGCATTCACGAGTTGGCGCAGCAGAGCCAGGATCATTTGGGGTGAAGTGTTCATGTAATCCACCTGGCGCACCAGGTCGTAAGAGTTCGGGTCAACCTGTCCTCCGCCTACGATGCACCCCACCAGGTTCACTTTGATGGTGACCTTCTCGCCTTTCCGATATGCTGCAGGCCCGTTGCCATGGGTGCGGTTGAAGTGTTTGATCAGGGCATCCCAGGCCTCGCGGTCGCTGGCCCGGCCCGCGAGTCGCCGAATCGCTGCGGACATCATGCTGTCGGCCACAGCCTGATCGGTACGGTTGTCTGCCCACCAGTGTCCCTGTCCCGGGCCCTCCCAGCGGGTGGCGTTGGGGTTGTGGGCCCAGACCACACGCCCGGGATAGAGGCCTTTTGCAACCCCGATCGGCTGGTTCGACACTGGGTCGTCTGCCAGAGCGGCCCGGTCGGCGAAATTCACAAAGACGCCGATTCCCAAGATCGCTACGGCCACCAGGCAGACGCATGCCGGCATCACCCGCGACTGCTTCCACAGTTCTTTTGCCTTGCGATGCAACGACGCGGAAGCCAGTGCGCCGGCGACCCAGACCAGGAAGCCGCCTGCCAGGGGAGCCGCGGCCCGCTGGCAGGGGTAGGCCGCTCTGGCAGGTTTGGGCGCCACACGGACCAGGAACCAGATCAGCGACAGCATACCCGCAGCGGGCAACAGCCACCGCGTCCAGCGAGTGCTGTTGGGCCGGTGCCTGGCTGCCTTTGGGCAAATGGGTAGTTCATCTCTTCTGTTGGGCATCACAGAGCCTCGTATCTGAACCACGCTCCTGATTTTGGCTCTCTCAAGAGCAAGGTGTATACACCGTATGGCGTTCGCATGACAAGCCTGGCGAGCCTGGCGGGGAGCAGCTTTGACAGTGGGGCCTCTGATTGGTAGGCTCCCGGCATGTCGCTGAAACTTACCCGTCGCCAGGTGGGCGCCATGGCCCTGGCGCCCGCTCTGCTCCGCGCCCCAAGCCAGGAGCGCCCGAACCTGCTGCTGATCCTGTCCGACGATCACACGGCCGAGTTCCTGGGGGCTTATGGAAACCCCGCCATCAAGACCCCGCACCTGGACCGCTTTGCCGCCGAGGGCATGCGCCTGACCGGCATGTTTACCGCCGCGCCGCAGTGCGTGCCCTCGCGCGCCGCTTTCCTGACCGGCCGGTCGCCGGTTGCCACGCGGATGGGGCGGTTTTCGGCCCCCTTGCCAGCGGACATTCCGACGCTGCCCGAATTCCTGCGCGAGGCCGGCTACCATACCGGCATCTGCCGTCGAAACTTCCATCTGGATGGCTCCGCCGCGGGTCGCGTCAGTGGCCCGCTTTACCGCAAGTACGGTTTGCAGACTTTCCACCGCCGCGTGGACTTCCTCGATGTTGACTCTCCGCCTGGCCAGACGGTCGCCAAAGTGGAGGAATTCTTCGACGAGAAGCCTGCCGGCAAGCCTTTCTTCCTCTGGGTGAACTTCAACGACCCGCACCACCCCTGGGATAGAAACGCCATTGCCGAGACGCACGAGCGGGCAAAGATTCCCATGCCCAGGTACCTGCCGGACCTGCCCGGAATCCGGGAAGACCTGGGACGCTACTACGACGAAGTGGCGCGGATGGACGGCGAGTTCCAGTCCGTGCTTGCGGTCCTGGAGCGGCGCCGATTTGCGGGCAGCACGCTGGTGATCTTCATGGGCGACAACGGCGCGGCCATCCCCCATGGCAAAGGAACGCTCTACGACCCGGGACTGAACGTTCCCTGCCTGGTGCGCTGGCCGGGCCGGGTGCAGGCGGGCAGCGTTTCGCACGCTTTGTTATCCGGTGAAGACGTCACCCCGACCTTGCTCGAAGCCGCCGGCCTTTCCGTGCCCAGGGAGATGTCGGGCCGTAGTTTCTTGAAGGTTCTCCGCGGGGAGGCTTCCAGCATTCGCGATCACGTGTTTGCCGCGCGCCTCACGCACGGCAACCGGCCGTTCAAGGAGGGAACCACCACCCACACCTTCGACCTCTCACGCATGGTGCGTTCCCAGAGATACAAGTTGATTTACAACTGCACCCCACACATGAAGTACTCGCCGGTGGACAGCTACACCGAGCGCGGCTGGCTGGAGATGGTGGACGAACATCTCTGGGGCAGGCTGGATCCGGTTTTCGACCAGGCTTATTTCGGCCGGCGTGCGGTGCTCGAGCTGTACGACCTGGCGAGCGACCCGGCCGAACTGCGCAACCTGGCCGGGCGTCCGGAACTGGCTTTGGTCGAACGGCAACTGCTGGTCGCCCTTCAAGAAAAGATGATTCTGGATTGGGACTTCTTGCCGCTTCCCTTGGCCGAGTAGCCACGGCGCACCGCAGCGGCAGCGGTGGACTGCTGCCAGGCCTGCCCCCTCCCTCTCGGGCCTCATGTTTCGGACACGGTTTCCCAGGTGACGCCGATGCGGGGCGCCGCATAACCGATTTCCTTCAGATAATCCCCGTAGACCATCACCCAATGGGAGTCCCGGACCTCGTTCAACAGCGCCTTCCAGTTCCCTTGGATGACGATGTCCTGCTGGGAACGGCAAATGTCGTAGAACGGGTTGCTCTCCACCACCCCTTTAATGCCGACCCAGCGGCAGGTGGCGTACTCCGGGTCAATGAAGGTGACTTGCTGGCCCCGAGGCATTTCCACCTTGGGCGCAGCGCCGTACTCGGACTCGTAATGGGTCAGGACCCGCACGGGTTCATACCGCGTGGCGTTCATCCGGCGCGGCGCCGTGCAGTGCGCGCAGGTCACCATGCCGTTGTGGGGGAAGGTTGAGTTGTGGAGGAAGACGGGCTTCCCCGCGATGTACCTCAGCAGGATGCCGGCAGGAATGATGACGAAATCGGATTCGCAGAAGGCGAGCAAGCCCTCGTCGTTCAGCAGGCTGAGGGTCAGGCAGGCCGTGGTCTCGGCCATGGGCAGGATGGTCCCCATGCAGCTATGGACGGTGAACGCCGCCGCGCCCTGCTCCTCGATCATCTCCTTGAAAACCCCGTAGAGCACGAACGCATTCACCACGAACTTCTTGTCCGTTTCCAGCGCGGTATCCGGCGTATGCAGGTACCGCTCGGCCCAGTGCTCGGCGCGGGACACGCGGGCGCGGTCGTTCAGGGCGCTCCGGATGCGCTTGCTGAAGTCGTCATAGCTGGTCTCGATGATGGCCAGCTTGAACCGTTCCCGCGCCACCTGTGGCGCCTCGGCCGCATACTTGCCCCCGGCTCCTCCCAGGGCCACCATTCTGGTGCCCAGGAAGTTTTTCACCCCGTAGAGCGCCCGCAGCCGCCACAGCAGTTCGCCGCAGTCGTCCACCACCACGTCATGCACGGACAGGCGCGGCGCCTCCGCCGGATTCGGCGGGGCCGCTTGGGGACGGTCCGGGCGCAGGTACCGGACACTGAGCGCTTCATACCAGTAATAGAGGGGGCCGGAACGGTGTCGCACGAAAATGATGGCGTTGCCCTCCTGCGCAATGCACGCCCGCAGCAGGCTTCCCGAACCGGTGGCCGGATAGAGAACCGTCACGTCAGCGCCGGCGTCTCGGGCGCGAGCACCTGCCTCGATGCTGGTGGCTGTTGTGACCGGAAGCACCTCGATGGGGAACCCTGCCCCGGCCACCACCGCCTTCAACTCCTCCGCGATCCGCTTCCTCTCTTCGGCGGCGCTCTGTTCTGTTTGGATTCCGCCCCAGGATTTCCAGGAAGCGGCTGGCCTTCGTCGCGGAAGCTGATACATCAGGACGGGCTGCACTTTGAGCGGCCTACCAGGAGTGGTGAAAGGCCTCTGCGGGTCCCACAGCTCCCTGTCCCATTCCGGCTGCTTTGCCGACGCGACTGTGGAGGCCGGAAACAAACGCGCTTCCGCAGCGCCTGCCGCGGCCAGCCCCAGGAACTCCCTGCGGTTCAGATGATGGCAACACATGGTTCCTCCTTTCGGCCCGCGCGCCAGACAGGCAGGGATGCCTATTCTACATTCCAGCGCGAGCCCCGATCCGTCTGTAACGTGATTCGAGTGCGGCTGCCGAGGCCCGTAGCTTGCGGTGGCGGGTGGCGGTCAGCCCGGCCAAAGGGTCAGGCAAGCTACGGGCCGAGGCGTCGAATGGGCAATCGGCCCAATTGATGCCCGCACCTCGCAGGTGCGGCCCTATAAGCGCAGGCTTCCAGCCTGCAGATCCTCG
>CAYVGN010000255.1:0-5198 GCA_964451215.1 uncultured Acidobacteriota bacterium | reverse complement strand
CCCGATTACGTACTCGTCGGCGCTCGGGGGGGCGGGGACCGCCGGCCGGGGGGCGCCGGGTACATTCTCGCCGGGCCGGCCCTTGGCCTCGCTGACCGGCTTCTGCTGGGAGCCCTTGGCGAAGGGGAGCAGCCGGCGGAGGATCGAGCCGGAGCTACGCTTCTCCGCCTTCTGTTCGGACCCAGGCGGCGCCCCGGCGCCGGGCGAGCCCAGTACCCAGCCGGGCGCCAGCAGGGAGAACATAAGGGCGGCCGTCGCCCAACCCCGTTTGCCGAGTTCGCCTTGCATTGTCGTTCTTCCTTTCCGCTGCCTGGCCTCGCTTAGTCCTGGCAGGTCAGTCCCACGGGCCTTTGGACCGCAGGCATTCTCTTTTGAGGCAGGCCGGCTTCCTTGATTTTGTACAGCAAGGTGCGGTAACCGATGTTCAGCGCGCGAGCCGCTTCCTTGCGGTTCCAGTTGTGAGCCTGCAGTACCTTCAGGATGATCTTCCGTTCCAGTTCCTGCACCGCACTGCGCGTCAGACGCTTCAGCGAGATGGGCGCTCCCGGAACAATCTGCGGATCCAGAGCGCTAGGGGCGCGGCTGGCCAGCTCACCCAGGATGGCTTCCTCGTTCCCCAGGATCACGTACCGTTTCACCACGTTTTCCAGTTCCCGGATATTTCCCGGCCAGTCGTATCTCTGCAAAGACTGCATCAACCGCGGGGAGACGGGCCGGGCCTGGGAGTTGAATTTCCCGTCGAGGGTCCTCAGGAAATAGTTGACCAGTTGCGGGAGATCGGCTCTCCGCTCGCGCAACGGCGGCAGGTACATGCTGACCACGTTGATGCGATAGAACAGATCCTGGCGGAAGGTCCCCGCCCGGATCTCCTCCTGCAGGTCCCGGTTGGTGGCGCAGATGACGCGGACGTCCACCCGTTTGTCTTCGGTGGCGCCAATCCGGCAGAACTGCCCGTCCTGCAGCAGTTGCAGCAGCTTGGCCTGCAGCACCGGGTCCAGCTCCGCAATCTCGTCCAGGAAGAGGGTGCCGCGGTGGGCCAGCTCCACCCGGCCCGGCTTCACACCGCTGGCGCCGGTGAAGGCCCCCTTCTCGTAGCCGAACAGCTCGCTTTCCAGCAGCGTTCCCGGAATGGCCGGGCAATGCACCTTGACGAACTGGCCGTCCTCCCAGGGCGACCGCTGATGGATCAGCCGGGCCACGATCTCCTTGCCCGTGCCGCTCTCCCCGCAGATCAACACCGGGACATTGGTGGCCACCACCTTCTCCACCTTCTGCCGCACCACCTGCATGGCCTCTGAACAGCCAAAGACGACGCTGTCAGCAGGGAGAACACCGACGGCGCCATAAGAGGAGAAACCTGAGCCGGCGACTGACACCATGATGCTTTTCCCTCAGCGGAAGTTTCGAGTCATGTTTTTTGCATTTAAGCTGCCACAGCTTACGCTTTCTGCTGCCGGCAGCGAGCCCGGCCGACGCCGGACCGCGGACGAATATGCCGTGCTATTTCAGGGATTTATGGGAAAGCCGCTGAAACTGCGGGGTGGGTTCTGTACGAAGAGCTGCACAGAAAAGGCAATTTTTTTTCTCTTGCAGGAAAAAATTTTCCCTCGCTAGCGTGGGGTGCACAAATTGGCCAGCCCCCAAATGCAGCAGGGCTCTATGCCGCCAACTCGTGCATTCTCAGCGAAGGTGGCGGGATAAACCCGTCGCTGCATCCTTCCTGTTCGGGAGGGTCAGCTACCGGGGTCTGCACCACAAAGGAGACACCCTGCTAATCCAACCCATACTGCCGCATCTTGTACAGCAGCGCCTTGTAACTGATATTCAGCAGGCGGGCCGCCTCCTTGCGCACGCCGCCGGCTTCGCCGAGCGCGGAGAGAATGGCCTGGGCCTCCGCCTCGCCCTTCACGCCGCGCACCAGCGATTTCAGGTCGGCGGCCCGGGCAGTCAGCGGGGACGCCGGCGGCTCGGCGGCAGGCACATCCGTTTTCAGTCGCAGCTCAGTGAGAACCAGGTCTTCGTCGCCGAAAATCACGCAGCGCTTTACGAAATTCTCCAGTTCGCGCAGGTTGCCGGGCCAGGAATAGCCGAGGCAGGCGTCCTGCAGGGCCTGGGAGATGGTCAGCGGCACCCGCGCGTACTGGGCAGTGAAGCGGGCCAGGAAGTGCCGCAGCAGGAAGGGGATTTCCTCGCGGCGCTCGCGCAGGGGCGGCAAGTGGATGGTGAAGGCGTTCACCCGGTAGTAGAGGTCCTCGCGCAGGCGCCCGGACTCGATAGCCCGCGGGATGTCAATGTTGGTGGCAGCCAGGATGCGCACATCCACGGCCACTGTCGTCCGGCTCCCCAGCCGGGCGAACTGCCGGTCCTGCAGCACATGCAACAGCTTGGCCTGCAGCAGCGGCGACATCTCGGCGATTTCATCCAGCAGGATCGTACCCCGCTGGCAAAGCTCGAACTTCCCCGGCTTGGACCGCGTGGCTCCCGTGAACGCTCCCTGCTCATAACCGAACAGTTCGCTCTCCAGCAGGTCTGAGGGGAGCGCTGCGCAGTTGACTTTCAGGAAGGGGGCGGACGAGCGCGGCGACAACTTGTGGATCAGCCGCGCCACAACCTCCTTGCCGGTTCCGCTTTCCCCCAGCAACAGCACCGGCACATCGAAGCCGGCCACCTGGGCGGCCTGGGCGCGGATCTTGCGCATGGCCGGGCTGGCGGAAACAAAGAACAGGTCGTCCCCCAGGTCTTCCACTTCAGCGGTTTGCTCCTGGTCGCTGGCCGCCTCGGGCCGGCTGCCAACGGAGTTCCTCAATACCGCATCCAGGTCCGACTTCAGGAAAGGCTTGGTCAGGTAATCTTCTGCGCCCAGGCGCATGGCCTGCACCGCCTTGCGGGGGTCCGCCACGCAGGTCAACATCACGACCTTCAGCCGGGGCCGCGCCTTTCGCAGCCGTTCCAAGGTTTCCAGGCCGTCGAGGTCCGGCATGAGCAGGTCCAGCAGAACCAGGTCGGGAGCCGGTTCGCGTTTGACTCGCTCCAGGGCGCCCAAGCCGGTTTCGGCGGTTTCCACCCGGTAGCTGTCCGACTCCAGCAAGGTCTGGAGGTAGCGCAGCATGTCCGGTTCGTCATCAACCACCAGTATGTTGGCCGGCGTCACTCTTTTCCTCCGTGTTTTTCCCTCTCCCTAGGTCCGCTTCAGTGGCAACAAGAGGCAGAACCTGCTACCCGCGCCTAACTCACTTTCCACCCAGATCTTGCCGTTGTGAGCCAGCGCCAAGCGCCTGGCGATGGCCAGGCCCAGGCCGGTTCCACCCCCCTCGCCGTCCGGCCCCGGCAACTTGAAGAAGTCCTCGAAGATTTCCTGGTGGTACTCGGGCGGGATGCCCGGGCCGGTGTCGGCCACGATGACGCGAGCGGCGTTGGCCACCGACGCGCCCCGCCGCCTTTCTTCCCACCGCCAGGCCGAAGACAGGCTTCGCCGCTCCCAGATGTAGGGTTCGGCGCTCACCCATACCGTCCCTCCCGCTGGGGTGAACTTCAGCCCGTTTTCCAGCAGATTGGAAACAAGGTGCTGGACCTTGTGGTAGTCGAAGAAGAAGGGCGCAAGAGCCGTGTTTTGCCGCAAGTAGAGCGCGATCTGCTTGCTCTGGAAACGGGGCAGCCAGATGTCGCATACCTCCGCCAGGCAGGCGTTCAGATCCGCCTCCTGCAAGCTGATGTTCCACTTCCCCGCTTCCAGGCTCCCATAGGTCAGGAAGTCATTGATAAAACGATGCAGGCGGGCGCAGTTGGTGCGCGACTCCTCCAGGATGGAGCGCTGCCGGGGGTTGAGCAAGCCCGCCTTCTCGCTCAACAGCAGGTCAACGTAGCCGGCAACGATCGCCAGCGGGGTCTTTAGTTCGTGGGCCGCGGCGGCCAGCGCCAGGGCACGCCGGCTGCTCTGCTCTACCAGCTTTTCGACCAAGGCTTGAGAGTCGCCGGACAGGGCTACCCCCGGTTGCCGATGGGGGAGGCAATCAGATACCGGCACGCCCTGCCCAGGCTCTGTTGGGTAAGCCTGCGGCCCATTTGTAATGCCAGACATGAGGCTT
Source organism: uncultured Acidobacteriota bacterium (assembly GCA_964451215.1). Taxonomy (GTDB): domain Bacteria; phylum Acidobacteriota; class Terriglobia; order JAJPHL01; family JAPKYU01; genus CAYVGN01. The sequence continues at coordinate 1,113 of CAYVGN010000255.1, read as the reverse complement.
CCTTGACCAACTGCTGTCCAACCCTAAGCTGACGTTCCCCGGGGAACTTCAGCTTAAGACTGGCAGGCTATCGGTTTCGCTAACCTGCTGTAAATACCACGCATGTACCAGTACCGGCCTCTCCCAGGCTGGTACTGCCAGTGCCAAACCTTGAGGAATCTGCAAGTTGACTACACCTAGATGCACAAGATTGCACCTGCCATGACGTTTGGCTCACGCCGCTTCCCCAGTAGTCGGTTGCAGAAACCGAGTGCCATCAATGAGGAGCGAATGGCATGGGATAAGGATTCAAATTTTGGCCTGCGAAATGCTCTGTCCCTAAGGGCATCTGTGGCCAAACGCAAAGCCGCGGAAATGCGGAAGGCAGAACGAATCGCACTAGCGATCCCGGTATTCTTGCGGGGTGTGGACGAACGAGGAAAGGAGTTTCTGGAGTTCACCACGGCTCTGAACGTGAGTCGCGGCGGAGCATTACTGGCAACGCGGCGGCGATTGGCCGATGCCACCTCGGTGTCGCTGGAAATCCCCTCCGCGCCACTGCCACAGATGGCGCACATGCCGCGCTTCGTTAGAAGCCTCGACGGCGAGCCCGTTCGGCTGGCCCATGCCAACGGTTGCTACCTCTGGGGCCTGAAGTTCACCCGCCCCATTGAGTAGCTCCCCTATTGGACTGCGATCGTAACTGAATTGCTGACCTGGCCGCCCAGGGTGAGGATGACGGGAACGGCTGCACCCGGGCGCACGTTGGCGGGAATGCGCACGTTGACCTGCCAGACGCCGACGAGCCCGGGCGACGCCCCACTATACAGGACGGTGGCCGGCAGGCCACCTATCTGGGCCGTGGGCTCCGCCAGCGTACGGGCCGCTCCGGTGGCGGCGGAACCGCTGGGGGGGTCGGGGCTCAGCAGGCCCCCTCCCGTGCCGAACAGTTGGACCACACTGCCGACCGCCGCAGGCTTCGCGGATCCGCTTTCTGACGTGCCGCCGGAAGAAAGCGGCCCGTTCACGGTGGAGTCTTCGTTGAGGGCCGCTGCCTGGCCGCTCCCTTGCTGACTGAGGGTGAAGAGCCCGCTTTCTGTAACTGCGATCCTCAGCGTTCACGAAGCCACCTGC
>CAYVGN010000254.1:0-5255 GCA_964451215.1 uncultured Acidobacteriota bacterium | reverse complement strand
GGCCTTGGCCACAATCCCTCCGATGCCGGCATAGGAGATAGCGCCGCCGCTGCCCGCTGTCGCGATCACGCCGCTGACCGCGGCCAAGATGACCAGGCCCAGCACGTCGTCAATCACGGCAGCGCCCACCATGACGCGCGCCTCATTGCTGCTCGAGCGGCCAAGGTCCTGGAGCACCCGCGCAGTGATACCTACACTTGTGGCGCAAAGGGCGGCGCCTAAGAACACGTGGACGTAGCCGCTTTCCCCGGGCAGCAGCAAGGCTCCGACTCCCCAGCCCAGCAGGAATGGCGCTATCACGCCCAGCGTCGCCACCAGCAAGGAGGTGACGCCCACCCGCAGCATCTGCGCCACGGTGGACTCCAGGCCCACCTCGAACAGCAGGATCAGCACGCCGATGCGGGCCAGCATGTCAACGGTGACGTCGGTCTCCAGGTGTTCCAGGCCGGAGAATCCAACGAGCGGAAGGTTGCCGAGAATCACGCCCAGGATCAGCTCACCCAGCACCGCCGGCTGTCCCAGCCGAACGGCCAGGTCCCCACCCAGCTTGGCTGCCAGCAGGATGATGGCGAGCGACAGTACGAGGGAGGCAACTGGATCAGCGTGGCTCCCAGCCTCCCCGCCAAAGGCCGGCACGGCCGCTGCCACTAATACAAGGTAGGCCAAAGCGGATCGCCACCTTTACCCTGGAATCAGATCCCTGTTGACACTGGTAGCCACCATTCTAGCCGACAGGACCATCACACCCGCATCGGGTAGAGGCCATGCGATTCTAGAGCGATGTAGCGGCCGGTTTATCCCGTCACCCTCGCTGAAAACCCAGGCCATGGCAGCATGCAGCCGCCGCTACATTCCCGGATGGGCGATTCTTGCCGCATGCAGGCGCTCTACCAGCTCTTGCGGGACCATGAACTGCCGGTGGGGGAGGATGGCAAGGGCCGCTCCTGTTGGATGGCTTCGGCTACGTGTTGAGCAACGGCCCCTGTGACGTGATTGCCCTGCACGATTGCGACATAACCACCTATAGCCGGGAACTGCTGGCGCGCCTGTGCTACCCGGTCGCCAACCCCAACGTTGATTTCGAGTTCGCCAAGGGGTTCTACGCCCGGGTGAGCGGCAAGATGCACGGGCGCGTGACAAGGCTCTTCGTCACTCCCTTGATCCGTTCCCTCGAGGCTATCTTCGGATACCTGCCGTTGCTGGTTTATCTGGACAGTTTTCGCTATCCGCTGGCTGGGGAGTTCGCCATGAAGGCCGACCTGGCCCGCGTGAATCGCATCCCAGGCGACTGGGGCCTGGAGGTCGGGACCCTGGCCGAAGTCTACCGGAACTGCTCGCTGAAGCGAATCTGCCAGACCGAACTCTGCAAAAACTATGACCACAAGCACCAAGCCCTTTCGGCCGAGGACCCGGCAAAGGGCCTGGTCAGGATGTGCATTGACATCGCCAAGACCCTGTTCCGAACGCTGGCGGCCGAGGGAGTGGTGTTCGGCAATGGCGTCTTCAATACCTTGCAGGTGCAGTACATCCGAACGGCCCAGGACGCCATTAACCGATATCGCGCCGATGCGGCGATCAACAGCCTGGAGTTCGACCGCCACGAAGAAGAGGGCGCGGTGGCCGCCTTCGCCCGCGGGTTGAAGATCGCGGCCGCACAGTACATGGAAGATCCGCTCGGTGCGCCGCTGATCCCCAACTGGAACCGCATCACTTCAGCCATCCCGGATTTCTTGGAGATGCTTGGCGAGGCTGTGGAAGCGGATAGCGCCGTGGCGGTGGCGGCGGGAGGCGTTCGATGAATGCCCAGCGAGCAGTGGTCTTCTCTGACCTGGACGGCACTCTCCTGGATCAGGAGACTTACTCGCACCTTCCGGCTGCTGAGGCGCTGACCTTTCTGGCGCAGGAAGCCATTCCACTGGTGCTGTGTTCCAGCAAGACGCGGGCGGAAATTGAACTGCTCCAGCAGGACCTCCGCCTGTCCCATCCTTTCATCAGCGAAAATGGAGGAGCGCTGTTTATTCCCCGGCGCTACTTCCCTTTCCCGCTCAAGGCCCGGCCCTTCGCCGGCTATGAAGTCCTCGAGTGGGGCACGCCGTATCGCTACCTGGTCGAAACGCTGCATCGGGTGGCCGACAAACAGGGCATCCCCGTGCGCGGATTCAGCGACATGTCGGTTGAGGAGGTCGCCAGGGAGTGCGGGCTTCCCCTGCTGGAAGCGCGCCTGGGCAAGCTGCGCGAATACGACGAGCCGTTTCGTGTCCTGGACGCCAGCCCGGCGGCGCAGAGCAGGCTGTTCAACGCCCTGCACCGCGCCGGCCTGCGCTGCACCCAGGGGGGACGCTATCAGCACGTAACAGGGGTGACCGACAAGGGCCTGGCCATCCGCACGCTGAAAGGCCTCTACCGGCAAGCCTGGGGAGAGGTCCTGACGGTGGGCTTGGGTGACAGCCTCAACGATCTATTCCTCTTGCAGGAGGTTGATGTTCCGATCGTGGTTCAGAATCCCTCCGGCGGCATGACTGCGCGTCTGCTTCGCCAGGTACCTGTCGCCCGGCTGACGGAGGCGGCGGGACCCCGCGGCTGGAACGAAGCGATTCTTCAAGTCCTGGCAGGGGCCAGGGTGCTGAGCCGATGAAGTCAGCTCAACCCAACCGCACCGGTCCCGGAGGCCGAGTGGAAGCGAGGGCGGCGCGTTCAAGCCAGGTTCCCGACGATGGGCAACGCTACATCCTTCCTTGGACTCCGCACGATTTTGGCCCCAGCATGGCCTTTCTCCCGCTATTCGGGTCTGGGCCGCAAAAGAACGCGGGTCAAGTGTCAGGAGGTGAGATGCATCGAACGGAGACCCTTCCGCCCGAGGCTCTCCAACGGGTGAGAGAGGCGGGCCAGGCCGATATCGTTGTGGGGGTTCCCAGCTATAACAACGCCAGAACGATCGGCCATGTGCTGCGGGCGGTGCAGGCCGGCCTGGCGAAGTATTTCCCCCAGGCGCGTTCGCTGATTGTGAACTCCGACGGGGGCTCGCAGGACCACACGCAGAAGATCGTTCATGAAACGCAGACTGACGATTCTGAGCTCCTGCTCATTTCACACCCTCTGTTTCCCGTCCATCGCCTGACTACTCCCTACCACGGGATACCGGCCTGGCCGTCCAGACCAGAACGAGCAAACCGCCGGACAGCCTGATTTGGGACCCGGACCTGAAGAAAACAGAGAAGGATTCAGCCGTCTTCTGTTGGGAACATGGTCTCACGCCCGGCTTGCCACATAGGGCACAATGACTTCCACACTGCCGCTTAGAGTAGGGCAGCGGGCCTGACCGCAAACATGGGCTAACGAACGGCGATGGTGACCGTGTTGCTGGAGCGGTTGCCCACCTGGACCTGCAAGGCTACCGCGGCTCCGGCCGGCGCCGCCGCCGGGACGCGGGCGTTGACTTGGCAGAGGCCGACAAAGCCGGGGGCCGCCGCCGAGAACAGCACCTCCGCCTGGACGCCGCCAATCCACACCACGGGCTTCTGCACCGTGGTGTTGAAGGGGGGCGTGGCGGCGGCAGGCTGGCCGGTGGCCAGCGCCGGTTCGGTGGCTCCCAAGCCGGTGGCAAAGATCTGAATGACGGAGTTGCGATCCGCCGGCTTTTCGCCGGAATTGAGGGAGGAGTCCTGGTTCAGGACGGCCCCCTGCCCGGTTCCGCCGGGCGGCACGGTGAAGATGCCTGGGGCTTCGGGCGCCAACTTCAGTTGCGCCGCTGCGCTCCGGATCCCCGCAGAAACGACCACCACTGGCACGCTCGTTGCCGCGATCTCTGCCGGCACCTGGAAGTTGATCTGTCCGGGAGAGACGTAGAAGAGCGGCGCTGCCGTCTCACTTACCAGCACTTGCGTTCCGGCCAGCACCGTGGGCAGGGGCAACGAGGCAGCAGCCGCGATTCTTGCCGCCAGGTCCACGCCGGACAGGGAGGCTATCGAGCCGGGGCTCACAATCCCCTCCGGCGAGAAACTGGCCCCGTTGACGATGCCGTTCACGGCGATCACGGGCACACCGACCAGCAGGGTCACCGGCAGCACCTGCGGGCTGTTGCTGGCGTTGGCGCTTGCCAGCGCGGTGATGGTGATGGCGCCGGTGTAGGTCCCAGCCGGCAGGGACACCGCGTCCACCGTCGCGGTGAGGGTCGAGGGGGCCACCCCGGTGGTAGGGTTCACCGCCAGCCAGTTGCCGCCCGATTGCGTGGCTACCGTGGCGTTCCACCCCAGTGCGCCCCCGCCCTTGTTCAGCACCTGGAAGGTTTGGGAGGCCGGGCGTCCGCCCACATTGGTGACGAACTGCAGGGCCGCTGGTTCCAGAGCAATCACCGCGGGAGGAGGCGGCTGGACGGTCAGCGTCACGCTTACCGTCTGCGGGCTGTTCGTCGCCCCCGGATCGGCGATCTGAATGGTGCCGCTGTAGGTGCCTGGGCCCAGCCCGGCGATGTTCACCGCAACGGTCAGCGTCGCCGGGGCCACGCCTGCGGACGGGGAAACGCTCAGCCAGTTTCCTCCCGAGGTCGTGTTCACGATCGCCCCGAACGTCAGCCTGCCTCCGCCGGAATTCGACACACTCAACGTCTGGCTGGGTGGGTTCGCCTCGCCCTGCCGGGCCGTGAAGGAGAGGGCCGTGCTGCTGAGCTGAATCGCCGGAGGTGGCGCCAGCGTCAGGACCACGCTCACCGTTTGCGGCGAGTTGCCGGCGGCGGGGGAGGTAATTGTGATGGCGCCGCGGTAGGTGCCCGCGGGCAGGCCGGCGGTATTGACTGAAACCGACACATCGGCGGGCGTCGAGTCGGAGGAAGACGAAATGCTGAGCCAGTTCCCGCCGGATTCGGTGCTGACCTGCGCCGTGAAGGTCAGCGTGGGCCCGGTGCTGACGAGGGTGAAGACCTGTGCCGGCAAGCTCGTGCCGACCGTGCCGGTGAAGGCTATGGATGAGCGGCCCACGATCAGCGAGGGCTTGATGACGCTCAGGCTGACGGGCACCGACAGGCAGGTGTTGCCCGAGCCGTCGGCAAACGTGATGGCCCCGCCATAGCTGCCGGCGCTCAGGTTCGTAGTCTTTACCGAGGTGGTCACTTTCTGGGGCGATTCGGCCAGCGGCCCCTGCACGGGAGAGACGCTCAGCCAGCTCTGGCCCGAGGTCATCACCGCGCTCGCCAGCCAGAACACCGTCGCCTGCATGCCCGACAGCGTCAATACCTGTCTCTTATACACATCTCCGAGCCC
>CAYVGN010000253.1:1506-5263 GCA_964451215.1 uncultured Acidobacteriota bacterium | reverse complement strand
GCCGCCCCTACGGTGGCAGCCCCACGCGGCGCAGCAGGTCAGCGAAGCGCGGGTCCGAGCGCAGGCGGTCGTACATCGGGGCCACTTTGAGGTATGGCATCTCACTGTTACGCTCCTCATACGCGGGCGCGTCTGCTGACCCCGGATGCCTGGGTCGCCGCTTGCTGCCTGTAAGTGATTGAAACTACAGGCCGTGTTGTCAGCGGGCCTGTCTTGTGGTACGATAACACAGTTCTCTCTGTAGCTCAGAGCGACAAGGAGAAGTGAATGGCAAAGGAATTTGTAGTCGGGCAGGCCGTTGAGCACGCCATCTACGGGCTGGGAACGATTGCGGCGACTGAGCCTGACCGGATCACTATTGATTTTGAGACCCACGGGCCGAAGAAGTTTGTGACTTCCCTGGTAAAGCTCCAACTCACGGACAAAATCCCGCACTCTGGTTCTGCACGGCGGCGCGCAGCCCGTAAGGCCAAAGCCACCGCGTAGTTCCCTTCTCGTCCCTTCTGCGCTCCCGGCCCGGTTGCGGCAACTGAGCCGGGAGCGCCCAACTGTGCTACCCTTTTCGCGGCCAGGATCGAGAGGTGGGAAGTCAGAGTTCATAACGTCAGAGAGGCGAGGGGCCGGCGCGTTCTGACGCCTGATTCCTCCTGAGAGGCAGGGCATGGGCATCGAGCAGCGCAAGCAGCGCCGCCTGAACGTGAGCATGACCACCCTGATCAGGGGGGTGGATCGGTTCGGCGTCCCCTTCGACGAATCGGCCAACTCCGAGAACGTCAGCCGGGGCGGACTGATGTTCGCTACCAAGCGCGAACTGGCGCCGGGCGCCGAACTCGACATTACCATCACCCGGCCGCCGCTGGGCAGGCGCGAGCAGGCGCCCTTTTTCACCACCGGCAAGGTCGTGCGGGTGATTCCTCAGGGGGAGGAGTTCCAGATCGCCGTCCAGTTCACGGGTCCGCAGTTCCGGACCTACGTGGGCGAGACCGGCTGAGATGACAAGCGAGCAGCCAGGAGGCCGAACGGAGCAGGGCTTCACTGCGCCTTCTGATTGCTGACTTCCGGCTCCTTCTCGCTCTCTTCGTACTCGCGGTAGGCCTGGCGCTTGGAGATGCGGCGCTCGCGGGCCACCACTTTGAGCGCCTCCATGCGGTCCAGCTTCTGCTGGCGCATGAGCTGCTCGACCCGGGCGCGCAGGGGGGCGTCAGCGTAGGGGTGGGGCTCTTCCTCGGCGCGCCCGATCAGCAAAGTGATCTCTCCCTGCACCTCGCCCCTCCGGCGCAATTCCGCCAGCACCTCCTCGCAGCGTCCGCGCAGGAACTCCTCGTGGATCTTGGTCACCTCGCGGGCCACCACCACGTGCCGGTTGCCCAGCGTTTTCAGCACGTCCTGGAGGCAGTGCACGATGCGGTGTGGGGCCTCGTAGAAGATCAGCGTCTTCTGGGCGGTCTGGTGCTGTTCGAGGGCCCTGCGCCGCTGGCGGGACTTAGGTGGCAGGAAGCCGGCAAAGCGGAAGGCGTCGGTGGGCAGGCCGGAAGCCACCAGCGCGGCCACGAAGGCTGAGGCCCCCGGGATGGGAACGACGGGGATGCGGTGGCGAATGGAGAGGGAGATCAGCCGGTAGCCGGGGTCGGAGATGCCCGGCATCCCCGCGTCGCTGACCAGCGCAATGCGCGCGCCCTCCTCCAGTTGCAGGACCAGTTCGGCCGCCTTGGTCAGCTCGTTGTGCTCGTGGTAGCTGGTGGTGGGCGTGGCGATCTGGTAGTGCTCGAGCAGCTGCTGGGTGCGGCGGCTGTCCTCGCAGGCGATCAGGTCCACCGACTTGAGGGTGTTGAGCGCCCGCAGAGTGATGTCTTCCAGGTTGCCGATGGGGGTGCCGACGATGTACAGGGCGCCCATGCGGCGCTCCCCCAGATCGCGCTTGGTGTCGGCTCTGGCCCTGCGCCTGGGCATGGTTTTGCCCATTGTGCCACAGCCGGGTGCCGCCGGGGATGGCGGATTTCGGATGGCGGAGCGGCGCGCTCGGCGCCGAAATCGCAATTCCGCAATCCGCAATCTGCAATCCGCAATGCTCAGGCGCCGATGTAGCGGGCGTACAGGCTGCGGGCCACGGCTGGGTCTTCGGTTCCCTTAATGATGGCCCGGCCGTCGCGGAACAAGGTGATCTGGCAGGGTGGGACGGAGAACTGGAGCAGGAAGTCATTGCCGCGGACCTGGCCGAGTGGTTCCAGGCGGGCCCGCAGCGCCACCAGATCCAGCGAGCGGTATTGTTCGTGGACCTGGATGGCGTTGCGTCCGCAGAGGCGAACGGCGGAGCGTTGCTGCGCGGCCAGGTGGCGAAATTCGTGGCGCCCGCAGGCTGGGCAGTCGGGGGCCGGCGCGCCGGCCCGCACCGCCTGCACCCGGTTCTCCCAGACGTCGAGGGTGAGCAGGCGCGGCTCGACGCGGTCCAGCGCCCCGCACAGAATCTTCAGCGCGTCGGCCACCTGGAGGGCGGCGATGGCGGCGGCGGCGCTGTTCAGGATCCCCACGGTGTCGCAGGTCTCGCCCGGGGCCGCGGGCGGCTCGGGAAAGAGGCAGGCCAGGCAGGCGGTGCGACCGGGCAGCACCGGCATGGTGGCCCCGTAGCTGCCCACCGCCGCGGCGTACACCCAGGGGATGGCGAGCTTCACGCAGGCGTCGTTCAGCAGGTAGCGGGTTTCAAAATTGTCGGTGCCGTCCAGCACCACCCCGGCCCCGGCCAGGATTTCTTCGACGTTATCGGGAGTGACATCGGCCAGGCAGCCTTCCACGGCCACGTCGGAATTGATGCGCTGCAGGTGCCGCTCGGCGGCCACGGCCTTGGGCAGCGACTGGGCGGCGTCATCCTCGTCGAACAGCATCTGCCGTTGCAGGTTGCTGACTTCCACGTAGTCGCGGTCCACCACCGTCAGCCGGCCCACGCCGGCGCGGACCAGGGCGTTGGCGCTGAAGCTGCCCAACGCGCCACAGCCCACCACCACCGCGCGCGCCGCGCCCAGGCGCCGCTGCCCTTCGCTCCCGATGCCCGCAAACAGCACCTGGCGGGAGTACTTTTCCTCGGCGGGGTTCAACACGTTCTATTCTATACTGGGCTACAGGGCAGGCATCCTGGCCTGCCCCACGGGCGACGCAAACCTCGCCCCCCCGGTGGACCGGCAGGGAGCCGGTCTGATCCCAGTTTGCGGCAGGAAGCTGGGCTTCCGCTATGGTGCTTCGCCCTCTGCTCGGCGCGCTGCTCGCCTTTCACCTCCTCTGCGTTCCGGGCCTTGCCGACGACTTTCAGGGGCGTCCCATCCGCGAGATCCGCATCGCCAACGTGGACCAGGTTGAGGAAAAGCGTCTGGAGGAACTCCTCCCCATCCAGATCAACGAGCCCTACCTGTTGGACAAGGTGCGCCACAGCATCGAGCGCCTGTATGCCACCGGCCGCTTCTACGACATCCAGGCCGATGCCGAGCGGCGCCCAGACGGGAGCGTCGTCCTCACCTTCCTGACCAAGGAGAACTACTTCATCGGCGGCGTGTTCGTGGAAGGGGTACCGGAGCCGCCCAGCCAGGCGCAGTTATTGACCGCCACCCGGCTGGAACTGGGTCGCCTGCTGGCCGAGGACAAGGTCAACGAGGCCACCGAGGGGCTGCGCCGCGTTCTGGCCGAGAACGGGTTCTACCAGGCCAGGATCACCCGGCGCGTCGAGATGGACGCCAGGACGCAGCGGGCGGATGTCCACTTCCTGGTGGAG
>CAYVGN010000253.1:0-1496 GCA_964451215.1 uncultured Acidobacteriota bacterium | reverse complement strand
GAGTGCAGGTCAGCGGGGCACCCGGGTTTCCCCCGGCGCGGATCATCAAGGAAAGCAAGCTCAAGCCGGGGCAGGAGCTGACCCAGGGGCGTCTGGAGAACGCGCTGAGCCGGCTGCGCAAGTTCTACCGGAAGCGCAACTACCTGGAGGCCAGCGTGGGCGTCAGCCAGCTGCGTCACCGGCCGCAGTCGAACCGGGTACTGGTGGAACTGGCAGTGAACGCCGGCCCGCTGGTGGAGATCCGCCTCCAGGGCGCCAAGATCGGGCGGGGCAAGCGTCGCGACCTGCTCCCCTTCTACGAGGAAGGCACGGTGGACGCCGACCTGGTTCGAGAGGGGGAAAACAACCTGCGCAACTACCTCCAGCAGAAGGGCCGCCTGGAAGCCGAGGTGACCGCGCAACTCCGGGAGGGCCCGGACCACCAGAAGGTGACGGTCGAATACCAGATCGCGCCCGGCCCCAAGCACGAGGTGGCGCTGGTGGAGATCACGGGGAACAAGTACTTCAACCGGGAGGCGCTGCGCGAGCGGATGTTGGTGGCCGAGGCAGGCCTGGTCGGCCCGGGCCGCTACAGCCGCGACTACCTCAATCGGGACATGGAGGCCATCCGCAGCTTGTACGTCGCCAACGGCTTCCTGCACGTCCAGGTCTCCTCGGAGGTGATCGCTAACTACAGGGGCAAGGAAGGCGACCTGGCGGTCAAGATTCACATCCAGGAAGGCGCGCAGGTGCTGGTACGGGAGCTGAGGATCGAAGGGAACCGCGAGGTCCCGAGCGAGGAACTGATGGGGCTGGTGGCCTGCGGCCCCGGGCAGCCCTACAGCGAGTTCAATGTGCTGCTGGACCGCGACACGCTGCTGGCCCATTACTTCAATCAGGGCCTTCGCGAAGCCACCTTCGTTTCCGAGGCCCATCCGGCGGCCGGCGAGCCGAAGCGGATGGACTTGGTCTACCGGATCAGCGAAGGGGCGCGGCGCTATGTGGACCGGGTGCTGGTGAGCGGGCTGGGGACCACCCGGCGCCACATCGTGGAGCAACAGGTGCTGCTGGAGCCGGAGAAGCCGCTCAGCCAACTGGACCTGCTGGAAACCCAGCGCCGGCTCTACGACCTCGGGGTTTTCCAGAAGGTGGACATGGCGGTGGAGAACGCCGACGGGGAGGAGCGCTACAAGAAAGTGCTGATCCACATGGCCGAGGCGCGGCCCTGGACCTTGTCGGTGGGCGGCGGCGCCGACATCGCGCGCTTCGGCGGGGACAGCGAGAGCCTGGCGGCGGTGGAAGGGCAGACGGGCTTCAGCCCGCGCCTCTCGTTCGACGTGACCCGGCTGAACTTTCGCGGCCTGAACCACACCCTGGCCTTCAAGTCGCGCCTCAGTACCCTGCAAAAACGCGCCCTGCTCACCTACACCGCGCCCCGCGTCTGGGGCATCCCCAACTCAACGCTGTTGCTCAACGGTTTCCTGGACCGCAGCTTTGACGTGCTGACGTTCCTGTCT
>CAYVGN010000252.1:0-5312 GCA_964451215.1 uncultured Acidobacteriota bacterium | reverse complement strand
GGTGTTCGGCCCGCCCGCGCACCACCGCCGGGCCGAACACCTGCGCGGAAGGAACGGCCACCGCGTAGAACATCGCCGCGCTCACTCCGGCCGCAGCCGCAGCCAGTTCGCCCAGCATGTACGGTATTGTACCTGCCTCCGGACCCTCGCGTCAGCCGCTGGAAATGCCATCAATGCTGCTAAGCTGGAACAGCGGCCTTTCGCCCGCAGCATTCAGGTCCTGGCTGGGTCTGCCAGCCCCTGGCAGCGCCGGATACCTGAAGGCTGAGAGCTGATACCTGAAAAGGCCGCAGCTTGAATGAGCGAACCGTTTTTTGAAGTGACCGCGACGGACCCGGCGACGCGGGCACGCGCTGGCCGCGTCCACACGCCGCACGGCCTGGTGGAGACCCCCGCGTTCCTGCCGGTCGGGACGCTGGGCACGGTGAAGGGTCTGACGCAGGAGACACTGGAGGAACTGGGCGCACAGATCATCCTGGCGAATACCTACCATCTCTACCTCCGTCCCGGCCACGAGCGCATCCGCCGGCTGGGCGGCCTGCACAGGTTCATCTCCTGGCCGCACTCCATCTTGAGCGACAGCGGAGGCTTCCAGGTCTTCTCGCTAGCCGCGCTCCGGCGGGTAAGCGATGAGGGGGTGGCCTTCCGCTCGCACCTGGACGGCTCCGAGCACTTTTTCACGCCGGAGTTCGCCCTGGATGTGCAGGCGGCGCTGGGCAGCGACCTGGTCATGCCGCTGGACGAGTGCACCGAGTACCCGGCCGGCCGCGAGCGGGCGCGCCAGTCCATGGAGTTGACGTTGCGCTGGGCGCAGCGCAGCCGCAGCCATTGGCGGGCGCAGGGCTCGTCGGGCGCGCTGTTCGGGATCGTGCACGGAAGCACCTACGCCGACCTGCGCTCGGAATCTGCGCGGCGCACCGTGGAACTGGACCTGAGCGGCTACGCGGTCGGGGGCCTATCGGTGGGCGAGCCTCGCTCGCTTACTTACGAAATGGTAGATGCCGTCGAGCCGCACCTGCCCCGCGACCGGCCCCGTTACGTGATGGGCGTGGGCCTGCCGGAAGAACTGACTCAATATGTGGCGCTGGGGGCGGACATGATGGACTGCGTGCTGCCCACCCGCAATGCGCGGAACGGCATGCTGTTTACCTCGCAGGGCCGGCTCATCATCCGCCACACCCGCTATGCCGACGACCAGGGCCCGGCGGACGAAAACTGCGGCTGCCCGGTTTGCCGCCGCTACTCGCGCGCCTACCTGCGCCACCTGTTCTTGTCGGGGGAAATGCTTGCCAGCGTGTTGAATACAATCCACAACCTGCACTTTTACCTTGACACCATGCGCAAAATCCGGCAGGCTATTGCGGTTGGGACTCCTCTAAGTTCCTTACTGTCGTCCGTGCCCGAGGCGGAGGCGTGAGGGGCAGGGGCGGCGTTCAGGTCGTCCGTCAGTTTCCCATCAGCGAAGTAAGATCGGGTTGGCAAAGCGGCTTTAGAATCCTGTTCGGGCTTTAACGGTTCATCGCTGAACAAGGCCCAACGGCCGCCTCGGTGGCCAGATCAGCCGGGGGACATGTCAGGTTGTTCGTAGGAGTGATTGTTTGGTACCAGACGGGCGGCGGCGGGGGTGCGATCGCCAGCTTGCTGCCCTTCCTCCTCATCGTAGTCATTTTCTACTTCCTGTTGTTCCTCCCCTCCCAGCGCCGCCAGAAGCAGCAACAGCAGATGCTGAGCAACTTGAAGAACGGTGACCGCGTGGTGACCACCGGGGGCATCCGGGGAACAATCGTGGCCCTGAAAGACGACGTGATTCACTTGCGGGTTCCGCCGCAGGACATACGCCTGGAGGTGTCGCGGAGCGCCGTAGTGGGGCTGCTGCGCGAGGAGGAAATGAAGCCGGTAGCCGATCTGAAACCACATCGCTAGGAAGGGGCTGCTGCGCGAGGAGGAAAAGAAGTCTGCCTAGGGCAAGGGTGTCCTTGCGGCCGACTGGGCGGAACCGAAATCGCTCCCGGCTCGGGCCGGCTGGGGGTTTCTGCGGCAGGGTCAAATGAAACGGAACCTGGTCTACAAGACGGTGTTCATCGTAGCCGTTATCCTGGCGTGCCTGTACGGCATTTTTCGGCTTCCCAGGAACTGGACTCAGGCTAGGCAGAACGCGGCCAACTCCGTCCGCCTGGGGCTGGATCTGAAGGGCGGAACGCACCTGATCCTGCAGGTGCACGCGGACGAGGCGGTGGCGGCGGAAACCGAGCTGGCGGCGGATCGCCTGAAGCAGGCGCTGAAGTCGCGTAACATCCCGTATGACGAAGTACGCCGTGCCGACAGCCCCACCCAGATTCTGGTGCGCGGCATCCCCTCGGACCGCGCCGGGGACTTCCGAGACTTGCTTAGTGAGCGATTTAGCGCCGAGTGGGACTACTCGTCCGGTGCCAGCAACGAGTGGATGCTGCGGATGAAGCAGACCGTGGTGGCCTCCCTGAAAGAGGACGCCCTGCGGCAGTCGGAGGAGACCATCCGCCGCCGGGTGGATGAACTGGGCCTGACCGAGCCGGTGGTGCAGGAGCACGGGCAGGGGCAGTACGCGATCCTGGTGCAGTTGCCCGGCGTGGACGATCCGGCCCGCGTCAAGGAGATCATGCAGACCACGGCGCTGCTGGAGATCAAGGAAGTCAAGGATCCCCAGCCCTACTCTTCGCCGGAAGCCGCCCTGGCCGCCCATGGCGGGGTGCTGCCGGAAGGCGCCATGATTCTGAGGTCGGTGGAGCGCAATGGCGGCGAAACCACCCCGGTCGAGCAGTGGTACATCCTGAGCCGGACACCAGTGATCACGGGGCGCGACCTGCGCAGCGCGCGGGTGGGCCGCGATGAGAATGCCGCGCCCGAGGTGGACTTCACGATCAAGTCCGAAGGCGCGCAGCGCTTCGGGCGTTACACCGAAGCCAACGTCGGCAACTACATGGCCGTGGTGCTGGATAACAAGATCTACACCGTGGCGCAGATCCAGAGCCGAATCACCGACCAGGGACGCATCACCGGGCGCTTCACTGCTGAGCGGGCGCGCGACCTGGCGCTGGTGCTGAAATCGGGCGCGCTTCCCGCCAGCATCAGTTACCTGGAGGAGCGGACGGTAGGGGCCTCGCTGGGGGCTGACTCGGTCCGGCACGGGTTGCTGGCGGGCATCGCGGGCCTGAGTGCCGTGGTGCTCTTCATGCTGATGTATTACAAATGGTCCGGGGTGAACGCGGTGGTAGCGCTGGCGCTCAACCTGGTGGTAGTCATGGCCGCGCTGGCCTACTTCCGCGCGGTGCTGACCCTGCCTGGCATCGCCGGCCTGATCCTGCTGATCGGCATGGCGGTTGACTCTAACGTCTTGATTTTCGAGCGAATCCGGGAGGAGTTGCGGGGCGGCAAGACGGTGCCGGCAGCAGTCAAGGCTGGTTTTGAAAAGGCGTTTCGCACCATTATCGATACTCACGTGACCACGGTCGTGGCCTGCATGTTTCTATTTCTGTTTGGGACCGGGCCGGTGCGCGGCTTTGCGGTCACGCTGGTTATCGGCCTGATCGCCAACCTGTTTACGGCCGTATTCGTGTCCAGGGCTATTTTTGAGTGGGTGTTGTCCCGGCCGGAGCGCCAGGTAAGCCTCAGCATCTAAAGGGCTTGCTGGATTCCGCGGGGGAGTTCCCGGGGGGAGCGGGGTGCGGGAACATATCGGCGGTTACCGGTGTCTATGAGCGGTGGGAGTATAATGCCCCCGGTGAAAGATCCGGCGCTGACCAATGGAACTGTTTCGCGACGCTAACTTCAATTTCCTGAAGTGGAAGTGGGGTTTCATCGCCCTGTCGCTGCTCCTCAGCGTGGCCGGGGTTGTCTCCCTGTTGGCCAAGCGGGGACCGAGGTATGGCATTGACTTCCGGGGTGGGACGCTGGTTTATCTCAAGTTCCAGCAGCGACCGTCGCTGGATCGCATCCGGGCTGCTCTAAGCGCCCGGGGCATGGGACAGAGCACCATCCAGAGGTATGGCCCGGAGCGCGACAATGAGGTGCTGATCGGGTTGGACCAGCCCGGCAGCCAGGCGCTGGATGTTGGCAAGGCGGGCATCATTGAGACCCTGCGGGCTGAGTTCGCCGGGAACCAGGGCTCCAAGATGGACCTGAACAATGTGGGGCGGGAGGAGTTGGCCAGTCGGCTGATGGCGGCGGGCTTGGGGGATCAGGCAGCAGGGTCGCTGGCCGACGCCCTGATCGCCAGGCGGAGCGCGCAGTCAGGCCTGCTCAACGGCCCGGGCGAGCTGCGCGGCCTGCCCGGGATGACGCCCCAGGCGGAGCAGTATCTGCTGGCCAACGCCCACTTCGGCTCCTACGCCGTGCGCAATGTGGAGATCGTGGGGCCGAAGGTGGGCACCGAGCTGCGCCGCCAGGCCCTCTACGCAACCCTTTATGCCCTGGCCGGAATGCTGATATATATTGCCTTCCGTTTCGAATGGGTGTATGGGGTGGCAGCGGTGGTGGCTACGTTCCATGATGTTATTATCACCATCGGCTTCTTCTCCTTGTTTGACCTGGAGATCAGCCTGACGGTGGTGGCGGCGCTGCTCACGCTGGTGGGCTACTCGGTGAACGACACCATCGTGGTGTTCGACCGGATCCGCGAGAACCTGAAGCTGATGCGGCGGGACAAGCTGGCTGAGATCACCAACCGTAGCATCAATCAGACGCTGAGCCGGACCATCCTCACTTCGGGCCTCACCTTCATCACGGTGTTGTCCTTGTTCCTGTTCGGCGGTGAGGTGCTGCGGGGTTTTTCGTTCGCCTTGGTGGTGGGTATCCTGGTCGGGACCTATTCGTCAATCGCTATCGCCTCGCCGATCGTGGTAGTGTGGCAGGAGTGGTATGAGACGCGGGGCGGCAGGAGCCGCGTGGCGGCCGTGGAGAAGGAACGGACGCGCGAGAAATCCCGCGTGGGCGTGCGCGTCAAGGCCTAAGTTTTTCGCGTAAAGCGAGGGGGAAGGGAACATGTTTGAGCAGAGTTTGTTGGACGAGAGGATGGGAAAGCGGAAACCGATCATGGTTTTCATCTCGGCGGTGTTCCAGTGCCTGCTGGTCGGGATCCTGATCCTGGTTCCGCTGATCTACACGGAAGCGCTGCCGAAGCAGCAGTTGCTCACGTTCCTGGTGGCGCCACCGCCACCACCGCCACCACCACCGCCGCCAGCGGCGGCCCCGCCAACGAAGCTGCTGCCGCGGGAGTTTGAAGAAGGGCGCCTGATCGCCCCGAAGGAGATCCCGAGGCAGATCGCCATGATCAAGGA
>CAYVGN010000251.1:0-5325 GCA_964451215.1 uncultured Acidobacteriota bacterium | reverse complement strand
CGAGCAGCAGCGGGCGACGTGCCTGGTGGCGGTTCCCGGCCAGTACCGGCTGCTGGCCAAGGAGCCCACGGCGGTGGATGCCGGTTCGCTGCGCTTCTCGATCGCCGGGGCCGAGCGGCTGCCTGAAAGCGTGGCGCGCGACTTCGAGGCGCGCTTCGCTCAACCGATCCTGCAGGGCTACGGGGCCACCGAGGCCGCGCCCGTCATCTCCATGAATCCGCCCGGCGCCAACCGCTACGGCACCGTCGGCCGCCCGCTGCCCAACCTCCGGGTGACGGTGCGCGAAGATGGCGGCGAGGCGCGCCCGGGCCAGATGGGCGAAATCTGGGTGGAGGGCCCCAACGTCATGCTGGGCTACTACAACTGCCCCGAGGCGACTGCCGAGAAGGTGGTGAACGGGGCGCTGCGCACCGGCGACCGCGGCCTGCTCGACCAGCACGGCTACCTGTACCTGGCCGGCCGCTGCGACGACCTCATCAAGATTGCCGGCGAAAAAATCTACCCGGCCGAAGTGGAGTGCGCCATCGAGCAGATCGAGGGAGTTGAAGAGGCCGCGGTGCTGGGCGTCCCCGACGAGAAGCACGGCTTTGCCCTGCGCGCCTACGTCCAGCCTCTGGCCGGTGTGGTGTTGACCGAAGCCGGCCTGCGCGCTGCCTGCCGGGAGCGCCTGGAAGCCATCAAGGTCCCCCGCAGCTTCGTGATCGTCGAACAACTGCCGCGCTCGCTGACCGGCAAGCTGGACAAGCGCGCGCTGGTGGCCTGGCGGACCGCCTCCTAGCGCTCTGACCGGTTAATTCCGTTCTTCTTGGCGCGAGGTAGCGCCGCCTTCCAGGCGGCAATTGCCGAAGCCGGCAGGATGCCGGCGCTACGCGAAAGGGCACTTTTCTTCCCGGTCACGGTACTAGTGCGACAGCAGGGTTTCCAGGAAATGGCGCAGGAAGCGGTCGGCGTCCACGCCGACCGCCACCTGGACGCCGCGGCGCGCCAGCTCTTCCGGGGGGCCGCGCCGGGCAACGGTGGCGCCGGCGGTGAAGTCGCCCCGCGTCTCCAGATCAATGATCATCCGCTCCAGCCTGACCAGCGAGCGGTCGGCGGTGACGCCGACCGCGAGCGGGTCGTGCAGCGTCGGCATCTGCTGCGGGTTGCCGCCCTGCCAGGCGCGGAGGAAGCCGGTGAGGAGCTTCATCAGCGGCGTGCCGGCGGCGGCAATGGCCTGGACGCCTTCCGGCTTCAGCCGGCACCGGCTGGTGACGTCCAGCCCTACCATGGTGATGGGCAGGCCCGACTCGAACACCACCCGCGCCGCTTCCGGATCCATCATCAGGTTGTACTCGGGCCGGGAGCGGTCCAGCGCTCCGCCCATCAGCACGATTTCCTTCACCGCTTCCTTCAGGCGTGGCTCGCGCATGAGCGCCAGCGCGATGTTAGTCATCGGCCCGTAGGGCACCAGCGTGATCTTTCCCGGCCGCGCCATCACCTGCCGGACGATCCAATCCGGGGCGAAGTCAGGGAGGGGGGACCGGCGGGGCGGAGCCAACCCCTCGAGCGCGCTCATCTGCGGCGCCTTCTCTGCCCCCGCCATGGGCTGGTTTCCCTTCAGCAGCCGGTTACGCGCCCCGCGCACGACGGGGATGTCGTCGCGGCCCAGCAGTTCCAGCAGCTTCAGCGCCATCTCCGCCCGGTAAGACCCGTCCATCACCGTGGTCACACCGGCCACCTCCAGGCGCGGGTGCCGCACCGCGTAGACCAGCGCCAGCGCGTCGTCAATGTCGCCGCCGATGTCGGTGTCCAGGATCACGGGGATCTTGTCCGGCTTATCCTGCGCCGGCAACGCGCAGCAGCCGACCAAGGTCGCAACCGCCCAGATTCTCAGGAGTCGGAACACCATAGCTCGCCAGACAGGCCGTTGAACAACGTCCGATCAGCCGGGGAGCGGAGTCATTCGAACGCGGTTTTCCTCAATGACCGAGAAATGGCCGCTCCAGTTCGTGCGGCTTTCGAGCACAGCGGCCGCAATTTGAGCGACGTGCGCGGGGGAAACGGCTCGTATCCGGAATAAGACCACACCCGCAGGGGAGGGCAATCCCGCGCGAAACACCAACTCGCCGAAATCCTTGTCAAATGTCACCAGCAGGCGACCGTCAGACGCGGCGCGGCCGATGACCTCCCGATCGCTACTGCCCGGCGCCTCGGTGCGGACCCATACCACATCGTGGCCCCGGTGTCGCAAATCTTCAACCGCCACCGCCGGGAAGTTCTCATTGGCCAATATCCGCATCAATGAACAGGAAGGGGATAAACCTTCTCGGCATGCAGCACCGCGCTGGCGTAGGCAAGGCAGGCTCGGATATCTTCAACTGCCAGACCTGGGTAGTTGCTCAGGATGTCCGCTTCTGACCAACCCTGGGCCAGCAGCTCGAGGATGAACTCCACTGCCAGCCGTGTGCCTTTGATAACCGGCTTGCCGACCAGGATATCGGGATCAATGACGATTCGTTCCTGCCAGTCCATAGGCCTGATTGTAACGCGGCTGCGCGAGGCAGCCTCACACCGCCCGGACTAAAGTCGCGCGCCATCCGGCGACCGCCCGGTTCGTGTCTGTTTCTGGAGTATACACCGCAGTGCTGGAAGGGCCCTGCCGGTCCGGCTTTCTTTCGTCTTCCCGGTGGGATAGCATAGCGGCTCCGGCCAGGTTGAAGAAATCCTCCAACTGCCGACCTCGGTCCACAGGCACGGTGAGCATGCCTAAGACGGTTCTCCTTCTCCTGCTGCTTCCCGCTCTTCTGCTGCCGGGCCTTTCCTGCCGGAGCAAGGGCCAGAAGGTGATCGCGGTGGTGCCCAAGGGCCAGGCGCATATTTTCTGGCAGACCATCCACGCCGGGGCGGCGGCCGCCGCCCGGGATTTCGGCGTGGAGATCTTGTGGAACGGCCCGGCCACCGAGACCGAGTACAGCAAGCAGATCGAGATCGTAGAAAGCTGCATTGCGCGGCGGGTGGACGGGATCGTGCTAGCCCCAACCGAGCGCGTGGCCCTGGTGTCGGTGATCGAGCGGGCCAGGCGCGAAGGCATCCCGGTCACCATCTTCGACTCCGGCGCGGACACGGAGAGCTACGTCTCGTTCGTGGCCACCGATAACTACGCCGGCGGACAGATGGCGGCCCGGCGGCTGGGACAGTTGCTGGGCGGGAAGGGCAAGGTGGCGATCATCGCCGTGGTCCCGGGCAGCGCCTCCACCACCGACCGCGAGCGCGGCTTCCAGCACACCATCCAGAAGGAATTCCCGGGGGTGCGGGTCGCCGCCCTGCAATACGGGATGTCGGACCGGGCGCGCTCGCTGGCGGTCAGCGAGGACATTCTCACCGCCCACCCGGATCTGGACGGCATCTTTGCTTCCAACGAATCGAGCGCCGTCGGTGCGGCCCAGGCGCTCAAGTCGCGCGGCCTCAGCGGCAAGGTCAGGCTGGTGGGGTTTGACTCTTCGCCCAGCCTGGTGGACGACCTGAAGGGCGGCACCATAGATTCGCTGGTGGTGCAGAACCCGTACCGCATGGGCTACGAAGCGGTGAAGACGATCGTCGAATACCTCGAGCAGAAGACGCCGCCGCGGCGCATTGATTCGGGGGCCGTGCTGGTCACGCGGGAAAACATGCACACGCCGGAGGTGCAGAAGCTGCTGAATCCCCCGCTGGTTGGCATGTAGCGTCATTGCCCATTGTCGTCCGCATCAACGCGGTACCTTCATTGCGGTCCGAAGGTAGGGCCCGGCCCCGCGTGGCGGGGTCCGGGCCGGCCACCCTTCTGCGTCCCGTGCCGTTTATCGGAGGTCCCTCTATGGATGAGCTCTCACGGAGGCGCTTCCTGGCAGCGGCCGCGACGGCGCCGCTTCTGCTGCGGCGCTCGCCGGCGGCGCCCCGGCCCGCCCCGCCCAACATCGTCTTCTTCTACACCGACGATCAGGCCGCCTGGTCCCTGGGGGTGTACGGCAACCGCCACTCTTACACCCCCAACACGGACTCGATCGGCCGCGATGGCGCGGTGTTCGATAACAGCTTTGTCTCCACGCCGGTCTGCTCGCCGGCGCGCGGTGGGACGCTCACCAGCCGCTAAAGCTTCGAGCTGGGGATCAAGGACTGGATCAACGAGAAGGTGGAGCCGGAGGCCGGGTTGTCCAGCGAGTTCCCCACCTGGGCGCAGCAGTTGCAGCGGGCGGGCTACAAGACCGGGCTGTTCGGCAAATGGCACCTGGGCTTGCGGCCGCAATTCCATCCCACCCGGCGGGGCTACGAGGAGTTTTACGGCTTCCTGGGCGGCGGCAATTTGCCCAGGGACCCGGTGCTGGAGGTGGAGGGCGCCACCCGCCAGTGGTCCGGGTTCATGCCCGACCTGCTGACCGACGCCGCCATCGGCTTCCTCCACCGCTACCGCAGCCGGCCCTTCCTGCTGAGCCTGCATTTCCGCGCCCCGCACCTGCCCTACCTGCCCGTCCCCGAGCGCGACGCCGCCCGCTTCGAGAACCTGATGCTCGACCTGCCCGCCTACGAAGGGGTGGACCCGGAGTGGCTGCTGACGAACCGCCGCGACTACTACAAGTCCATCGCCTCGGTGGACCGCAACGTGGGACGCGTCCTGGCCGAGCTGGCCTGGCTTTCGCTGGAGAAAAACACCCTGGTCATCTTCTCCAGCGACAACGGCTACATGATCGGGCAGCACGGATTGAACACCAAGGGCAACGCCGCGTGGGTGCGGCGGGACCGCCAGGGCCGGCGGCCGAACATGTACGAGTTCTCGCTGCGCCCGCCGCTGCTCATGCGCTGGCCGGCCGTCATCCAGCCGGGGCGGCGGGTGGCGGAAATGGTCAGCAACCTCGACTTCTTCCCCACCATCCTGGAAGCCTGCCGCGCCCCCGCGCCGGCCGGCTACCAGCCGCGCGGCCTCAGCTTGATGCCGTTGCTGGCCGGGCAGAAGACCCAGTGGCGCTCCCAGCTCTACGGCGACTATCACATGATCCACGGCTACGACGACATCATGCGCATGGTGAGGACGAAGAGCTGGAAGCTGGTCACCCACAGCGACCCGCGCTTCCAAGACGAGCTTTATCACCTAGGGGAGGATCCGGACGAGGAGCGCAACCTGATCGCAGATCCTGCCGCCCAGCGCCAGCAGGAGCAGCTTTCCGGAATGCTGGCGGCCTGGCAGGCGCGCCTGAACGACCCGGAGCGCGGGCGCCCGCGGCCGCCCAAGCAGGAGCCATTCCTCAACGATTAGTCGGGCCCGAAATCCAAGGTCCAAAGTCCAAGGTCCAAGGTCCAAAGTCCAAGGTCCAA
>CAYVGN010000250.1:0-5326 GCA_964451215.1 uncultured Acidobacteriota bacterium | reverse complement strand
CTGTCCCGCCGCTACCGCCAGAAGGCGGCCGAGCCGGTGGCGCATGATCTGGAGCAGATCAAGGCGCTGGGAATCGCGCCGGTGCTGGCCGACCTGGTGGCCGAGGACGGCTATGTCCGCCACCACCCCCAGAAGCTGGCCTGCGCGCTGTTGCAGGTGGCCTGCGCGCGCTGCTGGCAACCCTCCCCCGCTGTTGCCGCGCACGCGCCTCTCGCGGCGGCTAACTGAAGCGGCAATTCCCGCCCCGCGGTTCAGCCGCCCTCTGTCATTCCAGCTCTGCCCTCCACGCTCGCTCCAATCTCTCACCGCCGCGCCACAACGCTGCGCGCGCGCGCCCCGAAAGGGCCTCACAAAGACGCGCAGCTTGATCTGACCCTTCCCGGCAGAAGAACCCCGCAAGCCCCGCGGAGCGCGTCGCGGTCTCCGCTGGGGCAGGGGTTGCGTGACAACCCGGTTTGCATGTAGCATTGGCGCGCCGCCCGCTTGGCCTATGAGCGAACTTCTCCAGGGCCGCTACCGCATCGAAGAGAAAATCGGGGAAGGCGCCATGGGGGTTGTCTACCGCGCCGAGGACACGCGGCTGAACCGCGCTGTGGCGCTGAAGATGATCCACCCCGACCTGGTGAAAGATCCCGAGGCGCGGCAGCGCTTCGTGCGCGAAGCGCAGGCCGCTTCGGCGCTGGCGCATCCCAACATCTGCACCATCCACTCCATCGAGGAAAGCGACGGCCAGCTTTTCCTGGTGATGGAGTTCCTGCGCGGCCAGACGCTGCGGGCTCGCGCCGACCTGCCACACGACCTGCAGCGGATGCTGGACGTGGCCGTACAGATCGCCGAAGGGCTGGCCGAAGCGCACCAGGGCGGCATCTTGCACCGCGACATCAAGTCCGGGAACATCCTGCTGACCGAGCGCGGCGTGGTCAAGATCATGGACTTCGGGCTAGCCAAGCGAGTGGGGCAGAGCGCACGGGCAGTGACGACCCGGGGCGACGAGGTTACCGACACCGGCGTCTCGCTGGGAACGCCGGCCTACATGTCGCCGGAACAGGCCCTGGGGCGGGAGGTGGATCAGCGCAGCGACATCTTCTCGGTGGGCATCGTCCTGTATGAGATCTCCACCGGGAGGCTGCCGTTTGGCGGCGTGACCGGCATGGAGGTCATTGACTCCATGCTCCATAAGGAGCCGGCGCCGCCCACCCGCTTGAATCCCGAGCTACCGGCCGAGTTCGAGCGGATCGTGCTGAAGGCGCTGCGCAAGGATCGTGAGGAGCGCTACGGCAGCGCCGCCGACCTGCTGGTAGATTTGAAGCGGCTGCGCCGCGAGATGGACAGCGAAGTGCTAACCGGAGCGGTGGCCGAGAGGCGGCCGCCGGCCTGGAAGAGCCTGCTGCTGGTGCTGGCTGCCGTGGTGGTGCTGGTGGGTGCGACGGTGGGCAGCGTGCTGTTGTTCGGCCCCCCGCCACCCCATCGGCGCGTGGCTGTCTCCGGCCGGTCGCTGTTGGCGGTGATGAATTTCGAAAACCGGACCGGGGAGGAACGCTACGGCCGTTACGGCGTGGGCGCCAGCGAACTGCTCACCGTGGAGCTGGCCCGGGCCGCCGGCGGCCGGGTTGACTTGGTCAGCTCCCAGCGCCTGTTCGACGTGCTGCGGGAAATGAACAAGCAGATGCAGGCGCTGGATCGCACGGTGGCTACCGAGGTGGCGCGCCGCTGCGGCGCCCGCTACATGCTCCACGGGGAACTGCTCAAGCTCCCGGAGGCCATCGTCCTCAAGACCGAACTGGTGGAGGTGGAGACCGGCCGGCTGGTCTCCGCGCAACGCGTCGTCGGCCTCAACGACCAGAACCTGCTGGAGAAGATTGACGAGCTCAGCCGCTTGGTCGGCGAGGACTTGAAGGGCCTCAAATAGGCTGGAGGCCTGAGGCTTGAGGCCCAGGGCCGAGACGTGCGCTCTCTTTTGCAAGCCTCAAGCCTGAAACCTGACCAACATGCCGGTTGTCAAAGTGACGCGGGCTGACTGGAAGTGGCCCGGAATCTTCTTGCTGCTGGGCCTGGTGGGAGCGCTGGTCGCCGTCCGCTATTTCCGCCAGGCCTTCCCCGAGGCCTCCATTGACCTGCGGCTGTCACGGGCGGAAATCTCCCAGCGCGCCAGGTTATGGCTGCAAACCCGCGGCCTCGGCACGGGGGGATTCCATGAGGCGGTCATCTTCGACCCTGCCGAAGAAGCCAAGACCTACCTGGAGCGCGAACTGGGGCTGGAGCAAGCCAACCGGCTGATGTCCTCCCAGGTCAAGGTGTGGCGGTGGCGGGTGCGCTATTTCAAGCCGCCGCACAAGGAAGAGATGGTGGTGTGGCTGGATACGGCGGGAAGCCTCGTCGCCTTCCAGCACCTTATCGAGGAGAAGGCGCCCGGGGCCCGGCTGAACCAGGACGAAGCGCAACGGCTGGCCGAGATCTTCCTGCGCACGCAGAAGCAGGCTCGCCTGGAAGACTACCAACTCGTGCAGGAGGGCGGGCTGGAGGTCCGCCCCAACCGCTACGACTACAGTTTCACCTGGGAGCGAAAGGGGGCCCGCCTCAAGGAGGCCACCCACCGCCTGAGCGTAACCGTGCAGGGTGACCAAGTCGGGCGGTATCGCGATTTCCTGAAGATCCCGGAACAGTGGAGCCGGGACTACCAGCGGCTGCGCTCGCGCAACGAGCTGCTGAACTCTATCGCCACCTTCTTCTATGTGCCCCTGCTGATCGCTGTGATCTTCACGCTGGTGAAGATGGCGCGGCAGAAGCGGGTAGCCTGGCGGGCCTCGCTCGCCGTGGGGGCCATCGTGGGCCTGCTGATCGCTGGCCTGGTAGTGAACATGTTCCCGGTCATCGCCTCCCAGCTCCCCACCAGCGCTCCCTACTCGACCCTGTTCCTCATGGTCCTGTTCGGGGCGGTGCTGAGCGGCGGGCTGGCCACCCTTTACGTGGGGCTGCAGGCGGCGGCCGGCGAGCCGCTTTACGGCGATCTGGTGCGGGGCCGGGTCCGCCTCTCCCGGCTGTTCACCCTATCCGGCCTGCGCACCAAGGAGTTCTTTCTCTCCACCTTGATCGGCTACGGCATGGCCGCCCTCCACATCGGGGCGGTGGTGCTGTTCTACGTGGCCGCCCGGCGCTTCGGCGCCTGGGCCCCGCTCGAGGTCAACTACGATAACGCGCTCAACACGCCGCTCCCCTGGCTCTACCCGATGGCCGCCAGCGTCTTTGCCTCCACCTCGGAAGAGTTCGGCTTCCGCCTGTTCGCCATCCCCCTGCTCTACCGCTGGCTGAAGTCCCGCTGGGCGGCCATCCTCATTCCCGCGTTCGTTTGGGGCTTCCTGCACAGCGCCTACCCGCAGCAGCCGGCCTGGATTCGCGGCGTGGAGGTGGGGTTGATCGGCGTGCTGGCCGGGTGGGTGATGCTGCGCTTTGGCATCCTGGCCACCCTGGTTTGGCACTACACGGTGGACGCTGTGCTGATCGGGATGTTCCTGCTGCGCTCGGAGAACCTCTTTTACCGGATCTCCGGTGCGCTGGTGGGCGACGCTGTGCTGATCCCGCTGCTGGTCGGCCTGGTGCTGTACTGGCAGCACCGCGGTTTCGTCGAAGACGAGGCGATTCTGACCCGGGCGGCGGTGGAGGCGCCACCCGTGGCGGCGCCGGTGGCGGCGCCCGTGGGCGCAGCCGAGGAGGCGCCGGAGGCCGTCTTTGCTCCGCTGGATGCGCGCCGCAGGAAGATCGCGCTGGGCGCGGGGCTGGCCGGGCTGGTCCTGCTCTCCCTCGTGGACGTTCCGCAACTGGGCGACTTCATCCGCTTCCGCGTGGGTCCTGCCGAGGCGGAGCGGGCGGCGGTCGAACACCTCCGGCGCAGCGGTGTGGACGTTTCCCTCTTCCGCCGGGTCACCGTCGCCCAGCAACAGTTGGGCGGCTCCGACACTGAGTACTTACGCCAGCAGGTCGGCATCCGGGATACGAACCGCATCTATTCGGGCGACTTCCGCTTGGCGCTGTGGCACACGCGTTTCTTCCGTCCCCTCCAGAAAGAGGAATACCAGGTGAACCTTGGCCCCGACGGCAGAGACCCGCGCGTGCTGTACGAGCAGGGCGAGGAGGCGGCCGGCGCCAACCTGACGGTGAGCGAGGCCCAGGCGCGCGCCGTGGCTTTGCTGGAACGGCGCGGCGTCCCGTTGGCCGAGTACAGCCTGATGGAGTCCAATCCCGAAAAGCGCCCGGCGCGCACCGACTACACCTTCGTGTGGGAGCGGAAGAAACCGTTGGCCGGAGAGGCCCGCGGGCGCATCACGGTGCAGCTCATTGGCGACCGCCTCAGCGGCCCGGTCTACTGGATCAAGATTCCGGAAGCCTGGGAACGGGATTACACGCGTCCCCGGCTGGGCGGCCTGGTGATGTCAGGGTATATGGGGCTGCTGGGGGTCCTCGCGCTGGTGCAGTTCGGGCGGCGGCTGGCGCAGGCGCAGTTGCGCTGGAGGCTGTACGTGGCGGCCGCCGGCCTCGCCACCGCCGCCGTTCTGCTCAGCGCCATACTGAGCTGGCCCTCGTGGGTCGCAGGTTACAGCACCTCCGTGCCGTGGAGCAATGCGCTGACACAACACGTGGTGGGAGTGTTGCTGAGCGCCATGGGTGCGTTGGCGGGCCTGGTGGTGCTGGCGATGGTGGCGGACACGCTGCTTTCTTCGCGCTTCGGCAGCATAGCGCTGGTTCCGGAGCGGGGCCCGGCCCGCGCCGCCTACTTGCGCGACGCCCTTCTGCTCGGAAGCTGCGCCGCGGCCATGCGGCTTGGGGCGCGAGAGGTTTTGCTCCTGCTGGAGAGGCTGATTCCTGCCCCCATGGCCTCGCTCCAAGCCGCGGCGGTGCCTGGGCTTTCCAGCCTCTGGCCGGCGGGTTCGGCCGTGTTGAGAACGGCGGTCCTGGTGATCTTATCCAGCCTGCTGCTCGGCGCAGCGGCCGGGCTGGCTTTCGTCTGGTTGCGAAAACCTCGCGCCGTCGCCGCCGGGCTCGCCGCCAGTGCCGTGTTCCTCGCCTTTCCCGGTGCGCTCACCCCGCTCGCCTTTGTCCGTGAGTTCACCGTTGCGCTGGGACTGCTGGCGATTGCGGGCGTCCTGGTCTGGCTGCTCCGGCTGAACGTCGCTGCCTACCTGGTGGCCTTTACCTGGATGGCGGCCGCGCCCCACCTGGCAGCCTTTGCACGCCATCCCGCGTTGCGCACCGAAGCCTGGGTCTTCAGCGTCTTCCTGGCTGCAGGGCTGGCGGCGCTGCTGGCGTGGATCCGCCGCGAGACCGCCTATCC
>CAYVGN010000249.1:5115-5336 GCA_964451215.1 uncultured Acidobacteriota bacterium | reverse complement strand
GGTGGGTTACTCACTTTGCGGCCTCGCCGTCGACCCTTTCCAGATCGCGGTGCCGTGGATAGCCTTGCAGGCCGTGGCCCTCTCGTTGGTTTACCGGCGGTGGGATCTGTTGACCATGATGGCAGCCGTCTTTACCGCGGAGAGCTGGCTCATGGGATACGCGCTCCACCGCTTTCTCGGCAGCCTGAGCTCGTTCTACGCTCTGCCGCTGGCAATGTGGT
>CAYVGN010000249.1:0-5105 GCA_964451215.1 uncultured Acidobacteriota bacterium | reverse complement strand
ACAGCCAGCGTGCACCGCGTAGAGGCGGCGGTGGGCAGCCTTGGCGAAAGAGACCATTTCCGAGTAGGGGATGTCGAGCTGGCTGACGAAGCCCAGGTTGTAGTTCTCGCCATCGAAGCGGCCGGTGACCGGCTGGTCCACCATCTGGAACCAGTGCGCGCCGACGATGGGCGGCAGCGCCGCCGCCCGCTCCAGGTAGTACTGGTAGGCCACTCCCCGCTCCGCCTGGTCTTTCACCATCACCAGTGATGGGGCGTAGCCGCGCTCGGCGGCTCCGAAGTGGAACTCGCCGATCAAGATGGGCTTCTTGAGCATGCCGCAGATGCGCTCGATCAGGTCGGCGGGCGGCTCGAAGCGGTAGATGTTGATGCTGAAGACATCGAATACATCGTTGGCTTTCACGACCGGGTCGGGCGCGTTGCCGGCAAAGCGAATCCCCAGGACCAGGTGATTCGGGTCGGCCTTGCGGATGGCGTTGCTGACGGAGTGGAAGTAGCGGCGGGCAAGAGTTTCCAGCAGATCGGCGCGGCTGGCCGGGCTGTCGCCGCGCTCGGCCAGGAACGCGCGGACGAATCTTTGCGTCTCGGAGGGCTCCGGGTCCCTCAGGATCAGGTCCAGCAGGTTGCGGCCGGGCCAGCGCGGCTCGTTGCCGATGAAGTAGCCGATCAGGAAGGGCTCGTGGCGATAGGGACTGCACTGCGCGCGCGCTTCCTCTGCCACGGAGCGCTCGAAGGCCTCCGAGTAGGCGTCCGGGAAGGCCTGCCAGTTCTTGGGGAACCTCCCGATATTGAGGGGAACGACGAAGGGCACCGCCGGTTTTTCAAACATCGCCCGGTCGGACCAGTTGGCGACGGTGTTGAATCCCCAGGCCCGCAGGCGCGCGTTCATCTTTGCCTTCCAGTTGGCGACAAACTCGGTCTCGCCGTAACGCAGGCCGGCGTTGGCGCGGTAGAAATCGGCCGTGTCCTGGGTGCCCGGCGGCAATTTGGCAAACAGCTTTTCCCTGCCCTTCACCCGGCTGGGATCGCGGTAGCGG
Organism: uncultured Acidobacteriota bacterium; assembly: GCA_964451215.1. Lineage (GTDB taxonomy): Bacteria > Acidobacteriota > Terriglobia > JAJPHL01 > JAPKYU01 > CAYVGN01. The sequence goes on along the minus strand of CAYVGN010000249.1, from coordinate 4,069 downwards.
ACGCAATCGGGGCCCACGGAGAAAAACAGGTGGCCGTCGGGGTCCACCAGCCACCAGCGGCCCTCCACCTCCGCCACCCGGAAGAAGCCGCTGGGGCGGAGCTTGGCAGGGGCCACCTTCAGGCCGCCCGTCTTCCAACCGCCGTAAAGGCAGTAGCCGAAGTCCTCGGGATTTGCCAGCTCCGCGTCTTCCTGCTGCCAAGCGCGCCGCAGTTCCTCGAGCGAACGCACCTTGCCCGGCCACTCCAGGCCGATCCACTGCCCGAACTCGTCCACTACCGGCCTGTCGAGGAACACTTCGTCGGAGAGTTCCTCGCGGTGGAGCGCCAGCGGGCCGAGTTCCAGCCGCACCTCGCGGTTGGGCGCCATGCGCACGGCCAGCGACTCCACCTGGGTCAGGTCAATGTGGTTGCCCCAGTTCGAGAGCCAGTGCCCCTTGAACTGGCGGTTGTTCATGTACTCGCGCGTCAGCATGCTCATCGGGATGGCAGCCCGGACCGCCACGTCCTGGTAGGGCTGCACGCGATAGGTGAACGTCTCGCCCTTACGGTTGCGGATCTGCAGGTCCCAGCGGATGGTCGAGTTCGAGCGGAACTCGAAGCTGAACGCGCGGTACCCGGTCCAGTCGCGGGCCACCTCGGGCACCAGCACGGTCAGTGACCCCGGCGTCTCGCCCGGCGGGAACGTCAGCAGCAGCGAATCAGCCCGCGAGCCGGGCTTCACCTGCACCCCGGCGATCTGGGCCCTCTTGACATTGTCATCGCTGAAGATTCCTCTCAGCGGATTGTCGGCGGCCGGGCACAGCAGGCCCCCGAACAAGAGCCAGAAGACGGAAACGCCTCGTCTCATTTCCCTCCGCATAATGAGCGCATTTCAACACAAACCTGCGGGAACTCAAAACGTTAGGGCGTTGCTGCAGGGGAGTTTTGACGTCTTAGCGTCAAGACGCTACAATGTAGCCATGAGGAAACAGCGGCGGGCAACCGTCTACTTTGATGAAGAAATCCACCGGGCGATACGCCTCAAGGCAGCGGCCAGCGATCGTTCTGTGTCCAATCTCATTAACGATGCGGTGAGGATGGCCTTGGCCGAGGACGCGGAGGATCTCGGCGCTTTCGACGAGCGCGCCGGCGAGCCGGCACTCGACTTCGAGGCTTTCGTGAGGTCGCTGAGGCGCCGTGGAAAGATATAGGGTTGTGATCAAGCACTCGGCCGCGAAGGAAATCGAGGCCGTGGGGCAAAAGCGCGACCGACAGAGAATTGTCGAAGAGATTCGCATCCTGGCCGAGACTCCTCGCCCGTTTGGCTCTGAGAAGCTATCTGGCCGGGAGGAAAGGTACCGGACCAGGGTCGCCCGATACCGGATCATCTACGCTGTGGACGACAAGGAGCGAGTGGTCGCCGTATTCAAGGTGGCTCATCGCAAGGATGTGTACAGGTGATCCTGCCTGATTGGTGCCCGGCGGTCGCCGCGGCGGGCCAGGCCCCGCTCCCTGATCCCGCAAAGCGGGACGGCTCCGATAATCAGCGCAGTGAACTCAGACGGCTTCAGAGAGGCTGGTGAAGCGGAAGGAGCGCACCTTCGCCGGCGGCAGGTACAAGGCGAAGCGGCCCTGCTCGGAACTGACCACCCGCTTGGCCTGCCCCAGCAGCTCCACCTGCTTCAGCACCTCGATGGGGCTTTCGTTGAAGCGGAAATTGCGCACCGGGTACTGCACCTTACCCTTCTCGATGTAGAAGACGCCATCGCGGGTGAGGCCGGTCAGCAGCATCGTCTGGGGGTTCACCGGGCGGATGTACCAGAAGCGGGTGATGAGCAGGGCGCGCTCGGTGGAGGCAATCAGGTCCTCGAGCGTGTGCGTGCCTCCCTCCAGGATCAGGTTGGTGGGGGAGCCGGTGGGCTGCTTGCCCGCCTTCTGCGCCCAGAAGCGGTTGTAAACCAGGTTCTCCAGCACGCCCTCGCGGATGAAGTAAAACTTGCGGCTGGGAAGCCCCGCCTCGGTGTAGGGCGAACCGGGCACTAGCGGGTGCTGGGGGTCGGTGTAAAGGCTGACGGAGGGCGCGAACATCTTCTCGCCGATGCGGTTCTTGCCGCCGGGAGCCGAGAAGACGCTGCGGCCTTCGTCGGCCGCCCGGGCGTTAGCGGCGAAGCCGAAGAAGCTGAACAGGTCGCTCATGGCCTGCGGCTCCAGCACCACCGGGTAGGCGCCGGGAGGCAGCTCGCGGGCGTCCTGGGAGGCCTCGGCCTTAGCGGCGGCCCGGGCGGCGATGGCGGCCGTGTCCAGTTGCGCGGCGTCGAACGAGTCACCGGCGGCGTAGCCGGAGCCGCGCCCGTCGGGCGTGCGGAAGGTGGTGGTGAAGGTGGCGGCCGAGCTGGTGTGGTAGGCGAACAGGCCTTTGCTATTGGCCAGCGCCGAGAAGCCCCCGCGGTTGCGGTAGAAACCGGCGCCCACCAGCTTCCGTGAAGTGGCCTCGCGGATGGCCTTGCCGGCCGCCTCGGCCCGCGCCTTCGCTGCCAGGTGGGCGGTGCTGGCGACGAAGCCCCTAACCGGGGTGTACTGCTGCGGGCCCAGCGGCGGCAGGTACTCAGGGTCTTCCGGCGCCAGCTTCGCCAGCCGCTCGGCCTGCTCCACCACTCGCTCCAGGGAGGCATCGTCAAGCTGGTTGGCGCTGGCGCTGGCGTGGCGCTGGCCCTGGTAGGCGGTGAACCTGATGCTGATGTCGTCGGTCTCGCCGCTGGTGGTCACGGTGTTGGCCGCAAACCGCAGATAGCCGGTCAACCCGCCGGAAACTCCTACCTCGGCCTCCGGCGCCGTGGCCATGGCCAGGATGCGCTTCGCAAGCTGCTCCGCTTCGTTGCTGGTCAGAATGGGCACGTTCCCTCCGAAAAGGTGCACCTGACACCTGGCACCTGATCAGGCCCGGCCGGTGCTGAGCACGTTCACCTGGCGGAAGCGAGCCACCGGGCAGCCGTGGCTGACCGCGTTGGCCTGGCTGGGCTCGCCCTTGCCGTCGTTGAAGGCCCCGCCCAGCCAGTACTCGCGCTTCCCGGCCAGGCCGTCGCACGAGTTCCAGAAATCGGGCGTTCGCGCCTGGTAGGCCACGTCCCGCAGCATCTCCGCCTTCTTCCCGTTGCGGATGGCCCAGAACACCTGGCCGCCAAACTGGAAGTTGTAGCGCTGCTGGTCAATGGAGTAGCTGCCGTCGCCCAAGATGAGGATCCCGTTCTTGACGTCGGCAATCAGGTCGTCGGCCGAGATGTCCTTCTCCGACGGCTCCAGCGAAATGTTGGGCATGCGCTGAAACACCACCGCGTCCCAACTGTCGGCGTGGGCGCAACCGTGGCCCTGCTTCTGGCCGATCCAGGCGGCCTGCTCGCGCGTGGTCTGGTAATCCACGAAGATGCCGTTCTTAATGAGATACCAGCGCTGGGCAGGCACGCCGTCGTCGTCGAAGGCGACGGTGGCCAGCCCGCCGGGCTGGGTGCGGTCGGCCACCATGTTCACCAGCTCCGAGCCGTAGCGGAACTTGCCCAGCTTGTCGGGCGTCAGGAAGCTGGTGCCGGCGTAGTTGGCTTCGTAGCCGAGGGCCCGGTCAAGTTCGGTGGGGTGGCCGCAGCTCTCGTGGATGGTGAGCCACAAGTGCGTGGGATGGAGCACCAGGTCATACTTGCCCGCCTCCGGGGGCCGGGCCGACAGCTTGGCCACCGCCTCCTCGGCGCCCTGCTCGGCTTCCTTCAGCCACGGGTACTCCTCGATGTACTCCCAGCCCCGCTGTACCGGCGCTGAAAGCGAGCGGCGCTGCTGGAACAGGCCGCGCAGGCGGTCTACAGCCGTGACGCTGAAGGTGCAGTGAGAGCGGACCAGGTGCTGCTCGATCTGGGAGCCTTCCGTGGAGGCGAAGAACTTCTGCTCGCCGGCAAAGCGCATGGAGGAGTCCACGAAGCTGGCGCCCTTCACCTTCTGCGCGGTCTCGTTGATCTTCAGCAGCAGCGCGACCTTCTGCTCGACCGGCACCTGGAAGGGGTTTGTCTTGAAGCCGGAGTCCCAGCGCTGGCGATAGGCCTGGAC
>CAYVGN010000248.1:0-5345 GCA_964451215.1 uncultured Acidobacteriota bacterium | reverse complement strand
GGTTGGAGGTGATGGAGTTGGCGATGTTCTGCAGCAGCATGGTCTTGCCGGTGCGCGGCGGCGAAACGATCAATCCGCGCTGGCCCTTGCCCAGCGGCGTTAGCAGGTCCATCACCCGCGACGACAGGTTCTCCCGCGTCGTCTCCAGCTTGACGCGCTGGTTGGGATAGAGCGGCGTCAGGTTGTCGAAGAAAATCTTGTTGCGCGCTTGGTCGGGCGACTCGAAGTTGACTGCCTCGATCTTGACCAGCGCGAAGTAGTTCTCGCCTTCCTTGGGCGGGCGCACCTGGCCGCTGATCGTGTCGCCGGTCCGCAGGTCGAACTTGCGGATCTGCGACGGCGAAACATAGATGTCGTCGGGACCCGGCAGGTAGTTGTAGTCCGGCGAGCGTAGGAACCCGAAGCCTTCCGGCAGAATCTCCAGCACCCCTTCGGCGAAGATCAGGCCCTCTTTCTCGGCCTGGGCCTGAAGAATGCGGAAGATCAGGTCCTGCTTGCGCATCCCCGAAGCGCCGGGAAGGTCCAGCGTCCGGGCAATCCGGGTCAGTTCGGTAATGCTCTTTTCCTTGAGTTCAGAGATGGTCATACGGCTCCCTACGGCGGGCTTTCAGTGCCACGATGGCTGCTTGTGTCGGTCCACGAGGTCGTTGGGCTGCGTGCCGGGGATGTCAGTGGAATCCTCTGGTCTCAAAAAGCTTCAGTTGACTCAGGAGATGGCAGCTCCCCCAGGATGCCGAGGGCTTAACACAGTATCAGGATCACGGTAAAAGGGGGAACCACGGAAAGTCCCACCCCCTGGCCGGCTCCATTCGCGAGCCTAACCCGGGGACCTATCGCCAAGAGTTGAATTATACACAACCCTGCCCTGAAAGGGAAGCTGTTTTATTGCCTCCGAGCCCGGCCACAAGGAAACGCCTCTGGTACCCTGCAGTGTTGGACGGGCTGGAGCCGCCCCCGGTTTCTGCTACATTAGTAAACTGCAAGACCCGAAGATGGCCACCGGCGAACGTGGCGGAACTGGCAGACGCGCCAGACTTAGGATCTGGTCCTGGAAACGGGGTGAGGGTTCGAATCCCTCCGTTCGCACCAAGCCCCCGTCCCGCTACCGGCGTTCTTAATCCTTGTATAGCCAGCCTGCCACAACACTGGCCAACACCGCGCCGCCCCAAAGGTCCAGCATCCACCACAGAGGAATGAAGCGTTCGACAGGAACCCAATTCACAAGCGACCAGCTCAGCGGCACGGCTGCGGCGAAGCCGATAACGATGCCAAGCTGCAGCGCGGTCTTCGGACCGGCGCCGAGCGGGCCTCTGGCGACCGCGTAAAGCCAGGAGAGAATGGCCGACAGCACGAACAGGAGCAGAAACCAGAATCCCAGGAAGCCACCCACCGTATAGCGCGGAGTCCTGAGCAGCGTACCTGCGGCGTGGGCGGCCTCATAGCGCGCCCCCAGAACCAGGCCGTTGATCAGAAGACTCCATATGGACCACACCACGCCACCGGCGAGCGCCCCCAGATATACACGCTTCCGGTTCAGCGCAGCCACCTGGCACCTCCTCATAGATGTCGAAAGGGAGAAGTCCAACTCTAACAATCGGGCAGGGCCGGCGTCAAGCCAGCCCGCGGTTCGGTTCTGCCCGCCCGGCAGCGAAGCCTGAACCGCGGTCCCCGGGAGAGTTCTCGGCTTAGCCCCTCAACTTGAGCTTCCTCTTGTTCTCCTCCAGAAATGCCTGGAGTTCTTCGGCAGCCTGCAACAGCCGGACCCATTGCTCGTAGTACAGGGTCACCGGGAAGCGGCCGAGTCCATATACGCTCACCGCGCCTTTTTCGCTGACCCTGAACTCCAGCGCGCCTGTCTTCCGCTTCTCGACCTCTTTTTCTAGTTCGGCGATGCGTGCCAGCAACTGCTCTTTGGTCAGTTCCGACATGCTGCGATCCTCTCGGTCGGAGTATACCGATTCGCCCGCCGGGATCAAGGCTCATCTCTCTGGACGCCCCAAGCCAAGCCGCGCCGTTCCCCGCTGAAGAACACCCCGGCCTTGCATTGCCAGCCGAAATGGCAACCGGCGCAGCACAGCCGCCTTGCTGACGGGATAGGCCTGCGGGCGGTCCCAGGAGCACTAGACAGCCCCTTAGCGTTGGAGTGTCACTAGCCAGGGGTGCTCACCTGGCCCTCGGCTAGGCGGAGGAACTGCTGGATGCGTTCCAGGTCGTGGTGAGAGAGGTCCAGGAAGCGCACGGCGACCTGGCCAACGACATCTTTGCGAAACGTTCGGCAGCAGAGGCGCAACGCCCGTTGCGACGGGGGCAGTTCAAATTGCACCTGCAACTCCTCGTCCAGCGGGACCCAGCCGGGCAGCTCCAGCAGCATCCCTCCCTCCCCGAGGTTCACGCTGTTGGCCTGAAAATACTTCTCTCGATACCAGCAACTCACCCTGGAGGAAAAAGGAACCCGCCGGTCGCGCCGCCGCCGCAGCTCAACCGCCCCTCTGGCCAGGTTGATGATGCGAGTGATGGCCTCGCGGTGGAGCGGGGCTGGCAGAAAGAAATCAATGCCCGCTGGGAAGCCTGCCCCCATCTGTTGCGCCTCGCTCGGTCCGACCAGCATGGCAATTGAGGTCTGCGCATTCCACGGCGAGGCACGCAGGCTGCGAACCAGCTCGACGCTCTGCGGATCAAGCAGGCGCAGGTCCAACATCACCAAGTCGAAGCATTCGCTTTCCGCGCACCGGGTTGCCAGCCAGACATCGCGGAACGCATAGACTTCGCATTCGAGGGTTTCCAGCGTGCGCCGGATCGGATCCGGATCCTCAATGTCGCCCCCGACGAGCATGACCTTGAAAGGCATTCCAGCCCCCGGTACGGTGGCTATCTTAACTCCCCCAAGCTCCGGCGCGCATGGCTCAAGCGGGGTCCCTGCGGACCTGCCGCGTCTGCCCGTCTCCGCCCAAGAGACAAATGTCTGGAGAGCTTGTCACTCCCTGCTGTTTCCCCTACACTGCAACAAGAAGCCGTTGCTTGCGGGCCCGTAGCTCAGCCGGTCAGAGCGGCGGACTCATAATCCGTTGGTCGCTGGTTCGAATCCAGCCGGGCCCACGAATGTCTCCAACAGGTACAAGCGGCGAGCCCAGCCCGCCGTGGCGGGCCGCGGCGAGCCGAGCGCCACCTTTACTGATGCTTGCAAAGGTACAGTACCGCGAGCGGGTGCGAATCTATGCTCGCCCGAATGCGGGCTCGCCCAGCGTGCACTCCCTTACGGTCGCGCCTCGGAAGAGTAATGTGACGCATTGTGATACGGCTCAAGCCCCGCTTCAGTTCCGAAGCGTCGGCCACTCGGTGGGGCCGCGCCTTCGCCGACTCTCAAGGCCGGCGGCCGGCAGGGCCAAGGGGGACTGGGTCAGAGCGGTGCGGCTACTGCGCCGGGCGGATGCGGATGGCGTTGCCGCCGGCCGGGGCCAGTTTCACCTTGAGGCGCGTGCTGCTGTCCACCGCCCTTTCTTCGCGGGTTGATTTGGTGGGTTCCACGTCGGCGTCGGGGGCGTCAGCGTAGATCTCGGCCACGTACTTCCCCGCTGCCAGGAACGAAAGCGGGAGCTCCAGCTCGCGCGGTTTGGAATCGGTCATGCTGCCGATAAACCACTCCTGGCCGCGCCGGCGGGCGATGCTGACGTACTCGCCGACCGCAGCGTGGAGCACGCGGGTTTCATCCCAGGTGGCCGGAACCCGGCGGATGAACTCGAAGGCCTGCTGCCCACGGTAGGCGTCGGGGTGGTCGGCCAGGCACAGGAAGGGGCTCTCATAGACGACGAACATGGCCAGGTGGTGGGCGCGGGTGCCCATCACCATCGGCTCGCGTCGGCGCGGCACGAAGGCGGCCCGGGTGGCGTTGCTGAAACCGCCCGGCGTGTAATCCATAGGGCCGGCCAGCATCCGGGTGAAAGGCAGCATCAAGTTGTGCTCGGGCGTGACGCGCCCACTCCACTTGACATACTCCAGGCCGAGCACACCTTCCTGTGCCATCAGGTTGGGCCAGGTCCGCCGCATCCCGTCGGGCTTGTAGGCGCCGTGGAAGTCCACCATCAGCTTGTGGCGGGCGGCGGTCCCCAGCACCCGGTGGTAGAAATCCACCATCCACTGGTCGTCGCGGTCCATGAAGTCCACTTTCACGCCAGCCACGCCCCAGCGGGCGAACGTCGCGAAGGCCTCCTCCATCTGGCGGTCCACCAGCGCCCAGTGGGCCCACAGCCAGATGCGGACGCTCTTCTCCGCCGCGTAGCGCAGGATCTCGGGCAGGTCCACGGCGGGCACGGTGCGGGTCAAGTCGGCGTCGGGCCCGCGGCCGCCCCAGGTCCAGCCCTCGTCAATGAGCACGTACTCCAGGCCCGCTTCGGCGGCGAAATCGGTGTAGTACTTGATGGTGGCCGTGTTCATCCCTGCGCTGGGGACGGCGCGGGCCACTTCCCCCGACCACCAGGGCCAGGCCACCTTGCCCGGCCTGATCCAGGAGGGATCGGCGATGGCGGAGGGCGGGTTCAGGTTGAGGATGAGGTTGGACTCGATGAGGCGCCCGGGCTCTTCAGCCACCATCACCACGCGCCAGGGCGACGAGAGCGGGGTCTGGCCGCTGGCGGCGATCTCCGGCTGATCGGCGCGAGGCGCCAGGCGCGCTTCCAGCGTTCGCGGGCCGCCGGTGCGCGCCAGGTACAGCCCGGCGTAGTTTTCCAGGTGGGCCTCGGTGAGGGCCACCCAGGCCACCCCCGGCACCTCGACCAGCAACGGCAGCGCGATCAGCCAGTCGCCGTGCAGCGCGCTGAGCGGCAACTGGTGGTAGTTGTCTTCGTAGCTGGTGCGGTAGCCGGAGAGGATAAGGGGGTAGGCGATGCCGTCCTTGCTCAGGGTGAACTGCGTCTGCTCGCGCGTCAGCCGGCACTCCCGAACCGCGTTCTGCGCCGGCAGGCGGTAGCGGAACGCTACGCCGTCGTCGTAGGCACGCGCCTCCAGATGCAGAATGCGGCGCAGCCGGCCCGTCTCCTCCAGGACCACCGCCAGCGCGTTGTAGCGGTTTCGCACCGGGTCGGACTTGCCGTGCGGCACGCGATAGGTCTCGTCGGCGCTGGAAGGCGTGGCCGAGACCAGGCGCAGGTTGGGGCCGAGCGGGCCCTGGCCCTGCAGCTCAAGACCCAGTTGAGAAGGCGCGATCACCGGTTTCCCCTTGTAGGAAACCTGCCAGGTCAGATTCGTCCCCGCGCTGAAGGCCAGTTCGATGCGCCCGTCCGGAGAGACGACCGCGGCCGGTGTTTGCGCCGCTGCCGAAACAGAAGCTAGTAACAGGATTGCCAAACCAC
>CAYVGN010000247.1:0-5353 GCA_964451215.1 uncultured Acidobacteriota bacterium | reverse complement strand
GGCTTGAGGCCTGAGCTGAAGACCCGCTCCCTAGGCACCTAAGGCCTAGAGCCTAGAGCCTAAAGCCTAAGGCCTGATCATAGCATGCGGGCACGGCGCCCAGCAGAAGGCGCTGCCGCGGATGGACGCGTTAATCCAGGCGCCGCGTGCTAGCGGTAGCGGTAGGTGATGCGGCCGCGGCTCAGGTCATAAGGAGACAATTCCAGCGCCACGCGGTCGCCGGGCAGGATGCGGATGCGGTTCTTTCTCAGCTTGCCGGACAGGTGGGCCAAAGCAGTTTGGCTTTCGCCGAAGCGAACGCTGAAAACGCCGCCCGGAAATTTCTCCACCACGATTCCCTCCACATTGATCAGGTCTTCCTTGCTCATTCAGCGCTCCAGCAAGCCTCCTTGCGTCCAGGATGGCGTAGGCCGGCCCCGCCCCCACCCGTCAACGAAAAAGGGCTGACAGAGAAAAAGACTCCGCCAGCCCTTGCCAGTAACAGGATGTGATGACCAAAGCCGCTCGCAACATGCGTAGTATAACCCAAACCGCCTACAGCCTACAGATGCAAGCCCAGCCACAGGCATTTGAAATCAGCGAATCTGCTGCTGAATAGAGCCGCAAGCGTGAGCGAGCGGCGCCCCGGCCACCAGGCGAACCACCCGGCTACTGGGTCGTGAAGTCGCAGACCTCACGGCAGATCCCACAGTAATAGCAGCCGTCAATGCACAGGCGCACATCCTCGTCCGACTTGCAGAGGATGCAGAACTTGTCGCACTCGCACAGCGCTTCCGTTTTCGCGCAGATGACGCAAATGTACTCCATTGCCCTCCATTCTATACTCAATCTCCAGGCCGCGGCGGCCCAGAAGCAAGCTCGGAAGGGCGCACTGCGTCGCAGCAGGCGTGATGCGTGTGTCTCGAATCGGCCGGTGCCGCGGGCCGCGGTTGCGCCTGCTGACGGGGCTATGCTAGGTTGAGGAGTTTCGACATGTATATCTGCTCACCGCCGGAGGAGGATTGAGGCAACCCCTGCGCCGCACCGCCCTGAACGCTGTCCACAAGCAGATGGGGGCGAAAATGGTCCCGTTCGGCGGCTGGGAGATGCCGGTCGAGTTCAGCGGCATCATCCAGGAGCACCTGGCGGTCCGCAGCCGCGCCGGGCTGTTCGACGTCAGCCACATGGGCGAAATCGAGGTGCACGGCCGCGAGGCGCTTGGCCTGGTTCAGTACGTCACCTGCAACGATGCTTCCCGCCTGCAAGTCGGACAGGCCCAGTACAGCGGCTTGATGTATCCGCAGGGCACCCTGGTGGACGACCTGCTGGTTCACAAGCTGGCCGACGACCACTACTTGCTGGTGGTCAACGCCTCTAACCAGGACCGTGATTTCGACTGGATCTCGGAGCAGAACCGCTTCCAGGCCAGCGTGCGCAACGCCGGCGGCGATTACACCCAGTTGGCGATCCAGGGCCCCGAGGCGATCCGCATCCTCGAGAAGCTCACCGGCACGGAGCTGGCCGCTCTCCGCTACTACTGGTTCAGGCGGGGCCGGGTGGATGGCGTCGCTTGCCTCATCGCGCGCACCGGCTACACCGGCGAGGACGGGTTCGAGATCTACTTCGACCCGGCCGAGTCCGAGCGCCTGTGGAAGGCGCTGCTGGCGGCCGGCGCGGCCCACGGCCTGTCGCCCTGCGGCCTGGGCGCGCGCAACACCCTGCGCCTGGAAGCCAAGATGGCGCTCTACGGCCACGAGATAGACGAGACCCACACCCCGCTGGAGGCCGACCTGGGCTGGATCTGCAAGCTGGACAAGGGCCAGTTCCTCGGTCGCGAAGCGCTGGCCCGCCAGAAGCAGGAAGGGGTGCGCCGGCGCCTGGTGGGTTTCCAGATGAGCGGGCCGGCCATCGCCCGCGACGGTTACCCCGTTTACAGCGATGGCGTCGAGGTGGGCTACGTCACCAGCGGCTCCTACGCCCCCTTCCTGAAGAAGAATATCGGGCTGGCCTACCTGCCGGCCGAGATGGGACAGGTGGGCCGGGAAATCCAGATTGGGATCCGCAACCAGCGCGCGGGCGCGCGCCTTGTTCAAACCCCTTTCTACAAGAGGCCGCGGAACTGATGGCTTATCCGATCAACTACCGCTATAGCCGGGAGCACGAGTGGATCCGAGTGGAGGACGACATGGGCACCGTGGGCATCACCGACCACGCCCAGAAGGCCCTGGGCGACATCGTCTACCTGGAACTGCCTAAGGTCGGCGACCGCTTCCAGGCCATGCAGCCGCTGGGAACGGTGGAGTCGGTGAAAGCCGTCTCGGAAATCTTCTCCCCGGTCACCTGCGAAGTGCTGGACGTGAACGCGGAACTGACCAGCCGGCCGGAGATGCTCAACCAAGACCCGCACGGGGCGGCCTGGCTGGTCAAGGTGCGGTTGAGCAACCCGGCTGAACTGGAAAGCCTGATGAGCGCCGAGCAGTACCAGCAGTACGTCGCCGAAGAAGCAGAAAAATAGGCTTCAGACCCCAGGCCTCAGCGAAGCTGGGAAACTGTGGACTCCGACCTGAAGCCTGTAGCCTATAGCCTCTCTTATGCGCTACCTTCCCAAGTCTGACGCTGAACGCCGCCAGATGCTGGAGTCCATGGGCCTGCGCAGCGTGGAGGAGTTGTTCGCTCACATCCCGGAGGCGGTGCGCCTTTCCCGGCCGTTGCACCTGCCCGACGGCATCTCGGAGTTCGAGCTGCTGCGTTACTTTCGCCAGCGGGCCCGGGAGAACGCGCCCGGTTATGTGTCCTTCCTGGGCGCTGGCGTGTATAGCCACTTTCGACCGGTGGTAGTGGACGCGCTGGTTTCCCGTGGCGAGTTCTTCACTGCCTACACGCCCTACCAGGCCGAGATCTCGCAGGGGACATTGCAGGCGATCTTCGAGTTCCAGACCCTGATTTGCCAGTTGACGGGGATGGAGGTGGCCAACGCCTCCGTGTACGACGGCTCCAGCGCCCTGCCCGAGTCGGTGATGATGGCGGTGCGGATCACCGGGCGCACCCGGGCGCTGGTGGCGCGCTCGGTGCACCCGGAGTACCGCCAGGTGCTGGCCACCTACACCCGCCACCAGGGCATCCAGGTGCAGGAACTGGACTACGACCGCGAGACGGGCCGCGTGGCTCCATTCTCAGTGGCCGACGACGTAGCCGCCGTCGTGCTTCAGTGGCCGAACTTCTTCGGGGTCCTGGAGGACCTGCAACAGGCGGCGGAGGGGGCGCGCGCCCACGGCGCCTTGCTGATCGTGGTGATCAACGAGCCGGTGGCGCTGGGCCTGCTGAAGCCGCCGCCCGCCGACATCGTGGCCCTGGAGACCCAGGCCTTCGCCATCCCGCCCAGCTACGGCGGCCCCTTTGCCGGCGTCATCGCCACCCGCGAGAAGTACGTGCGGCAGATGCCCGGGCGCCTGGTGGGCCAGACCACCGACGCCCAGGGTCGCCGCGGCTTCTGCCTGACGCTGGCCACCCGCGAGCAGCACATCCGCCGCGAAAAGGCCACCTCCAACATCTGCACCAACGAGGCGCTTGTCGCCCTCATGGCCACCATCTTCATGACCGTCTACGGCAAGCAGGGCCTGCGCGAGTTGGCCCGCCACAACCTGGCCAAGGCGTACTACGCCGCCTCGCGCCTCAAGCTGAAGTTCTCCGGGCCCTTCTTCAACGAGTTCGTGGTGGCCGGGAAAAAGGCGCCCGCCCTGCTGCAGAAGAAGATCCTCGGCGGGCTTGACCTCTGCCGCTTCTACCCGGAACTCGGCGACGCCGTGCTGGTCTGCGTCACCGAGGCGCACACCCGCGCCCAAATCGAGGAGCTGGTAAGGGGACTGGAATGAAAAAGGCGGTCGCGCACGTCAACCAGAGTGAAGGCCTGATCTTCGAGATCTCCTCGCCCGGCAAGCGCGGCTGGCAACTGCCGCCGCTCGACGTGCCCGACCTGGACCCGGCTGAGGCGCTGGGCGCCGAGAACGTGCGCGATGAAATCCCGTATCTTCCCGAGCTGAGCGAGGTAGAGGTGGTACGCCACTTCACCCGCCTCTCCACCTGGAACTACGGCGTGGACACCGGGCTCTACCCGCTGGGCTCCTGCACCATGAAGTACAACCCCCGGGTGAACGAGGCCGTGGCGCGCCTGGAGGGCATCGCCACCGAGCACCCCTACCAGCCCGACGAACTGGCCCAGGGCGCCCTGCACATCCTGCGCGACCTCTCCACCTGCCTGCTGGAGATCACCGGCATGGACGCAGTGACGCTGCAGCCGGCAGCGGGCGCACACGGCGAGATGACCGGGATCATGCTGGTGCGCGCCTGGCTGGAAACGCAGGGTAACCCGCGCCAGAAAATCCTGATCCCCGACTCGGCCCACGGCACCAACCCGGCCACCGCCGCCATGGTGGGCTACGAGGTCGAGAACATCAAGTCCAACGCCCGCGGCTCGCTGGACCTGGAGGCGCTGGAAAAGGCCGTAAACCAGGACGTGGCCGCGCTGATGATCACCAACCCCAACACACTCGGCGTCTTCGAGGAGAACATCACCGCCATCGCCGGCATCCTGCACGCCCGCGGGGCGCAGCTTTACGTGGACGGCGCCAACATGAACGCCCTGCTGGGGCGGGTGCGGCCGGGCGACTGCGGCGCCGACGTCATGCACCTCAACCTGCACAAGACCTTCTCGACGCCCCACGGCGGCGGGGGACCCGGCGCCGGCCCGGTCTGCGTGAAAAAGCACCTGGAGCCGTTCTTGCCCATCCCGGTGGTGGAGGAGGCCCCGGACGGCAGGCTCTGCCTCAGCTACGACCGGCCCCGGTCCATCGGGCGCGTCCGCGCCTTTGTCGGCAACTTCGGCGTGCTGCTCCGCGCCCTGGCCTACATCCTGGCCAGCGGCGGCAACGGCCTGAAGGCCGTCACCGACGACGCCGTGCTCAACGCCAACTACGTTCGCAGGCACCTGGAGGAGGTCTACGACCTGCCCTACCGCACGCCCACGCTCCACGAGTGTGTCTTCAGCGACCGGCTCCAGGCCCGCCACGGCGTGCGCACCGGCGACATCGCCAAGCGCCTCATTGATTACGGCTTCCACCCCTACACCGTCAGCTTCCCGCTCATCGTGCAGGGCGCGCTCATGGTGGAGCCCACCGAAAGCGAGAGCAAGCTGGAGCTGGACCTGTTCATCGAGGCCATGCGGGCCATCGCCCGCGAGGCTGAGCAGGAGCCGCAGACGCTGCGGACGGCCCCGCACACCACCCGCGTCGGCCGGCTGGACGAAGCCACCGCCGCCCGCCGCCCCATCCTGCGCTGGCAGCCCCAGCCCGCCGCCCAACTTCCCGCCGCCCGCTAG
>CAYVGN010000246.1:0-5354 GCA_964451215.1 uncultured Acidobacteriota bacterium | reverse complement strand
CGGCAGCGATTTGCAGATAATTGCTGTGCAGGTGGCCGTACCAGCCCTCGGGCTTGGGCCCGCGCGGCCGGTAGTCGTCGAAGTGGTACTTGACGGCGTTGGGCCCGATCCCAAGCAATGGTTTCTGCCGGATCATGTTCAGCCCGGTGCGCCACATCAGCAGGCGCGCCTGGTTGGCGCTGTCGGTCCGCAGGTCCACCAGCGAACGGATCCTCTCCCGCAGCAGGAGGGGCGAAACCAGATAGGCCAGAACCAGGACGGCCGGCAGCACTATCACCAGCCGCGGCCGAACCCGCCAGAGCAAGTAGACGGCGGCGGCCAGGCAGCCCAGCCACGCGCCCCGCGTAAACGACAGCAGCAACGAGACGGCGATGGCGCCGGCCGCTGCCCAGCTCCACCACGGCCGCGCCTTGGCGTGCAGCAGGAACGCCAGCGCCACCGCCAGCACCAGCATCTGCTCGCCGCTGAACGTCTGCCAGTGGCCCATGAAGCCGGTGATGCGCGTCTTGGAGTAGGCCGAGTAGAAGTCGTACGACGTGTGCAGGCTGGAGTAGTAGAGGCCGAATTCCACCACAGCCATTACCGCGGCGATCGAAGCGGCAACAAACAACGCCCGAAACACCCGGTCCACCTGCCCCGCGGTTCGGAAGGCGCTGTAGGCGACGATCAGGATCAGGAAGATGTAGAACTTCTTGACCTGCGGCAGGCCCAACACGGGTTCCGGCGAAAGAGCCAGCGAAGCCAGGCTCCAGGCGACGAACAGGCCCAGTGGGAGGACCAGCGGCGGCGCTTCCAACCGGCGCCGCCCCAACAGCAGCGCGGCCAGCGCCAGCCCCAGCAGCGTCTGGCTCAGGAAAATGGAGAAGAGCACGGCCAGGTTCGCCAGCGCCAGCAGCGAAAAGGAAGCGGTGAGGGAATGAGCCCGGAAGCGGTCCCACCAACCGCCAGGGAAGGTTGCGGGGTTCGGGTTCCAGGTGTCGGGTTCCAGGTTTGCCTCCAGCCTGTAGCCTGCACCCTATAGCCTATAGCCTATAGCCTATGTAGCCTGTAGCCTATAGCCTCCGGCCTTCTGTTACAATGTGCGGCTTCCATGAATTCCGGTGCAACCGCCCTGCCCTCGGCGCCCGTGGCGCTGGAGGTGTGCTCCATTCGCAAGGTCTTCAACGACACGGTGGCGGTGGATGACCTCAGCTTCGCCGTTCCGGCCGCCGCGATCTACGGCCTGCTCGGTCCCAACGGCGCCGGCAAGACCACCACCATCCGGATGATGCTCGACATCCTGGTGCCCGACTCGGGCTCGGTGCGCCTGTTCGGCGAGCCGTTCCGCCGCGAGGCCTTGCGCCGCGTCGGCTACCTGCCGGAGGAGCGCGGCCTGTACAAGAAGATGAAGGTCGGCGAGATGCTGGTGTTCCTGGCCCAGCTCCGCGGCCTCAGCCGCCCCCAGTCCGAGCGTTCGGTCGGCGAATGGATGGGCCGGCTGGAGATGAGCGGCTGGGGGCGCAAGAAGGTGGAAGAGCTGAGCAAGGGCATGCAGCAGAAGGTGCAGTTCGCCGCCACCCTCCTGCACGACCCCGACGTGGTGGTCCTGGACGAGCCCTTCGCCGGCCTCGACCCGGTCAACACCGTCATGCTCAAGGAAGTGATGCTGGAGCTGAAGCGGAAGGGCAAGACCGTCGTCTTCTCCACGCACCAGATGGAGCAGGTGGAGAAGCTCTGCGAAGGCATCTGCCTGGTGAACCGCGGCCGCTCGGTGCTGGAGGGGAACCTGCGGGAGATCCGCCGCAGCTTCGGCCGCAACACCATCCGCGCCGAACTGGAAGGCGACTGGCAGTTCCTGCGCGCGCTGGAGGGCGTGCGCGACGTGGTGGATGCCGGCAACCAGGTGGAGATCAAGCTGCTGCCCGGCGCCGACCCCCAGCGCATCCTGGCCGGGCTGATCGGACGCGTCCGAGTCAACAGCTTCGAGGTCACCGAGCCGTCGCTGGAGGAGATCTTTATCCGCTCGGTCGGCAAGGTGGAGGCCTGACGTCAAGCTTCAGGCCCCAGGATTGAGACAAGCGAGGCTCCCGGCGGAGCATGGGTGACCACACCAGGCTGCAAGCGTTTCACTTGGCGGACGCACTGGTCCTCTCGGTTTATCGCGCAACGAAGCTGGCTTACCAGCTCTCGCTGGCGTCCCGTCTGGGTTACGTTGACGACCACCAGTAGCGGGCGCTGAAAGCATCGTGTCAAGGGATCTGCAAAGTGCTCAATGAACTGATTCGCTCGCTGCGCCGTGCAGATTCCACTGAAGCCTGTAGCCTGAAGCCTGTAGCCTGAAACCTGAAACCATGCGCAACGCCGCACACGTTTTTCGCCGCGAATACCTGGAGCGGGTGCGCTCCAAATCGTTCGTCATCATCACCATCCTGACGCCGCTGATTTTCGTGGTGATCGTGGGCCTGCCGATCCTGCTGGCCGGCCGCCCCGGGCAGCGCCAGCGGGTGGCGGTGGTGGAGACCGGGCGGGACGCTGGGCGCCTGTTCGGGCTCCTGCAAGAACGTCTGGGACGCGGTGAAGGCGCGCCGGCGGACGCCCCGAGCCGTTCCGGGCGCCTCGATCCGCGCCCCTCCTTCCAACTGCGCCAAGAGAAGATAGAGCCGGGGCGGGAGGCGGAAACCAGGAAGCGCCTGCAGGCCGAAGTGCTGGCCGAACGCCTGGACGCCTTCCTTTGGGTGGACGGTGACCCGACGGCCGGCGGCCGCGTGGAATACAGCGCGCGCAACGTCACCGATTTCGTGGCTCTCCGCACGCTGGAAAACGCCGTCTCCTCGGCGGTGGTCAAGATGCGGCTGACGGCACACGGCATCCAGCCCACTGACGTGGAGGGCCTGGTCAAGCCGGTGCGGCTGCGCACCGTGCGGGTCACTCAGCAGGGGTCGCGCGAAGACCGCGGCCTGGCCACTTTCATGACCTCCTACTTCTTTGTCTTCGTGCTTTACGTGACGCTGGCGCTTTACGGGGTGGCCGTCATGCGCAGCGTCATCGAGGAAAAGGCCAGCCGCATCTTCGAGGTGCTGCTGGCCTCGGTCCGCCCCATTGAGTTGCTGGCGGGCAAGATCCTGGGGGTGGCGGCCGTCGGCCTCACCCAGTACCTGGCCTGGACCGTGCTGGCCCTGCTGGCCGGCGGTGGCTTCGGCCTGGCCGCCGTGCGCGCCCAACTGGGTGACATCTCCCTGCCCGGCGCCATGCTCTTCTTCTTTGTCCTGTTCTTCCTCCTGGGCTTCCTGCTTTACAGCACCATGTTTGCCGCGCTGGGCGCCATGGTCAACAGCGAGCAGGAGGCGCAGCAGTTGCAGATCCTGATCATGCAGTTCCTGATCATCCCCATGCTGCTGCTGCCGCTGGTGCTGCGCTCGCCCAACGGGACCACCGCCACCGCCCTCTCGCTGATCCCCGTCTTCACCCCGATGCTGATGTTCCTGCGCATCACCCTGGTAACGCCGCCGTCCTGGCAGATCGGGCTTTCCGTCGCGCTGCTGCTGGGGATGAATGCCGCGGTACTGTGGGCCTCGGCCCGCATCTACCGCGTCGGCATCCTGATGTACGGCAAGCGCCCCACCCTGCCCGAACTCGTCCGCTGGCTCCGCACCGCCTGAGCCCTAAAACCGCGACCGCCGAAACACTGCTCGACGCAGAAGGGTCAAGCGATGTCTCGGACCATCTCCTCGGGCAGTCGCTTCAGCACAAAGTCTCGGACCGCCACCGCCGCGGTGCGCGCCTCCTGGGCCGCTTCAGGGCTGGGCCAGAATTCCTCGTCATATCTCAGCTCGACCGCATATGGGGTCAGCGGCGCCACCAGGGGCGCCAGGGAATGAAAGGCCGTCTCCACCCCGCTGCAAAGCTCAGCCAGTTTCGACAGATTGTGGGTGAAAGGAAAGTCCCTGCCCGCATGGATCAGAAAACTCTTCAGGTATTTCTCCGCGGCCTGTTGGGCATGGAAGCAAGCGGCGTCCAGGGCGCCGGCGTTCAGAGAGGCCTCCATGGCTGTCGTATCGCTGAGCGCCTTGCGCAGCCAACCTCGGATGAGGTCACCCTTTTCTTTCATAGACCAGCTTCCCTTCGCGCATTGCCGTGGTCACGAATGCTTGAGGAACGGCGCTCCATTCCCGCACTTCGCCGGGCGTGTAAACGATCACATCAAATTCGACCGGCAGATCCGCCAACGCCATGTAAGCGCGCACGGCCCGGCGGTAGCGGGGTTGCGGGGACTCCTGAATCACCAGGAGGTCGTAGTCGCTGTCGGGTCGCACCTGTCCGCGCGCGCGGCTCCCGAACAGGATGATGCGTTCCGGCTCCAGCGCCTTCCGGATGCGCTCGACGGCTTCGCTGAGAAGTCGGTCTGCTTCCATGGCGTGGGCCCTTGGGTTCATTAGCGCGCGGGGCTTCCGGCTGAGGGAGTGTACTACGCCAGAGGTTGCATCTCCAGACCCAGCGGCCGCGGCTGCCCAAGTGGGCGCGCGGCTGCCGGATCAAGAGGCGCTGAAATACGGATGCAGGCGAGGACGCCTGCGCCCCCAGAACGCCGCCCGCGACTCGCTGCGGCGGGGCCGCCGCTATGGTTTGCGGGAGCGGAGGCGGAGGAGGGTTGCGATCAGGCCCCAGACGAAGAGGCAGACCCAGAAGTCCACCACCAGGCCCCAGTCCAGGCGGTAGGGCTGGTGGCGGGCCGCCAGCGGGAGAAGGGGGTAGAGCAGCAGGAAGTAGACCGCGTTCCCCACCAGCACCGCAATCAGGGCATGCCAGAATCGCGACACGGCAAAAGGTAAGAAAAGAAGGAAGCCCGCGTTCCGCTTGCGATGGCCAGGCGCGCAGCCGCTTGCCCGGCCCTGGCGGCCGCGGCTCCATTACAGTTCCAGCCCTCCAGTGTTATAGTCCAAGCCGGGACGTGAGAGAAGCTGCTGGCCCGATGGCAGGCGTTGCGGCTTTCCGCCTCACGCCGCGTTCCGCATCCCATGCTAGCCCTGGCGAGCGAGGTGAAATACGTGAAAGGGGTGGGGCCGGCGCGTGCTCGCGTGCTGGAAACCAAGGGCATCACCAGCGTGGAGGACCTGCTCTATTACGTGCCGCGGCGCTACGAGGACCGCACCCAGCCGCGCACCATCGCCCAGGTGCAGCCAGGGCAGACGGCGGTGGTGGTGGCCCCGGTGCGTTCCACGCGGGCTTACCCGGCCCGCGGCGGGCAGGCCATCTTCGAGGCGGAACTGGCCGAAGGCCCGCACCGCCTGCGCTGTCGCTGGTTCAGCTCCGACTACCTCAAGCGGGTCATTGCCCCGGGGCAGGTGCTGGCCGTTTGCGGGCGCGTGGAAGAAGAG
>CAYVGN010000245.1:3461-5364 GCA_964451215.1 uncultured Acidobacteriota bacterium | reverse complement strand
ATACTCAGATGGACTCCCAGGCAAACCCACAAGCTTAAGTAAGTGACATTGGGCATCTTGCCCGCATACTGCCGCGGGCCGCCGAGACCGCGGCGCTACAGGCGGTTGCAAGGAAATTAACTGGTCACGGTACTAGCGCGGCACCGGCGGCGCCGAGAACACCTGCTGGGCGGCAGCGACTCCCTTGCCCTCGGCCTTGGCAAAGCCGTCCTCGGCCAGCAGCGTCTCCAGTGCCGCCAACAGCAGAAGAACGTTGGCCTCGCTGGAGGAACTGCCCATCAGGCCGATGCGCCAGAGCCGGCCGCGGAACTTGCCCAGCCCGCCGGCGATCTCGATGTTGTAGCGGGCGAGCAGGCGCGAGCGGATGGAGGCATCGCCGACGCCCTCCGGCACCAGCACGGCGGCCAGGGTGGGCATGCGGTAGGAAGGCTGGGGCAGCGACGAAAGCCCCAGCGCCTGCAGCCCGGCGAGCAGCCCCTCCATGTTGCGCGCGTGGCGCCGCCAGCGCGCTTCCAGGCCCTCCTCTTCCACCAGCTCCAGCGCCACGGCCAGCGCGTAGATCATCGAGATGGGTGCGGTATGGTGGTAGGTGCGCTCCCCTCCCCAGTACTTCTCCACCATGGAGAGGTCCAGGTACCAGCTCTGCACCTTGCTCTTGCGCCGGAGCAGCAGGTCGTTGGCCCGCGGCGAAATGGTGATGGGGGCCAGGCCGGGCGGGCAACTGAGACATTTCTGGGATCCGCTGTAGCAGATATCGATCCCGATGCCGTCCACGTCCACGGGCGCCCCGCCCAACGTGGCGACCGCGTCCACGACGAACAGGGCGCCGTGCTCCCGGGCCAGGCGCGCCAGCGGCTCCAGGGGCTGCAGCACGCCGGTCGAGGTTTCCCCGTGCACCACCGCCAGCAGCTTGACCGGAGCCCCGGCCGAGCGCAACGCCTCCTCCGCCCGGTTCGGCTCGGCGGGCGTTCCCCATTCCGCTTCCACCCGCAGCAGCCGTGCGCCAGCCCGCTCGGCGATGTCGCACATCCGTTCGGCAAACACACCACCGCTCGAAATGACCACCGTGTCGCCGGGCTCGATGAAATTCACCAGCGCGGCCTCCATCCCGGCGCTGCCCGTGCCCGAAATGGGGATGGTGACCGGGTTTGCGGTCCGGAACAGGGCGCGCAGGCGCCCCTGCACCCCGTCCATGATCTTCATGAACTCAGGGTCCATGTGGCCGGTGATCGGGGTGGTCAGCGCCCGGTAAACGCGGTAGTCAACGTTGCTGGGCCCGGGGCCCATCAGAATCCGGTGCGGGGGTTGAAGCGTCATCATGATTCGGTGGTGATCTTCAGTTGGGCCGCCGGGCTGATCAGCTTGCGGCCCTTGAGCCATTGTTCAAACTGCCGCTGCAGCAGGTCCAGGTCCACGCCGAAGCCTGCTTCCAGACAGCCCTCACCGGCAGGCAGCGTGTGCTCCAGGGCGGTGAACCCGGTGAAGTGCCGCATGAAAAACTGGTCGAGCCAATCCAGCGGGCAGGCACGAGCCGACCCCTCCTGCTCGATCTCGATCCGCAGCCGCCGCGCAAACATGAACAGGAGTGAGCTGTTAGGGCAGCCGGCCGGAGCACGGCGTCCACCCGCCCCCTGACACCTTTCGGAAACCGCGAGTATAACAAATGGGAGGCGCGCGGTGGGTTCTTGGGGCCTGTGGCATCATCCGTTTTTTTGCCACACAGGAGGGCAAATAGGGGAGGGCGGCGCGCCGGCTCTGGGCCAAGTGAGCCCGGCTCTCAGTCCCAGACGGCGGGCACCGCGCCGCTCTCCAGGATCGTCGCGTCGGTTGTGATCAGCGGGCAATCCAGCTCCTCGGCCAGCGGAAAGTGGGCCTGGATCGCGGTCGAGGTGTGGGTCCGGAG
>CAYVGN010000245.1:0-3451 GCA_964451215.1 uncultured Acidobacteriota bacterium | reverse complement strand
CCCTTGCAGAAACTCGGCTCGGCCCGCCCAGATTGCCGCGGTCGGCAGCCGCCCCACCCAAAGCCTGATCTACAAGCCAAGGGACTCCGGCGGCGGAAGCTTCTTTTCGGTGCGGTAGCGCCACTGGACGAGAGAGAACTCGGTGATCTTGTCGAGCCAAAGGCGGGTTTCGCGGTCGTAGAGGGCCAACACGTTGCCCAGCCAGTGGGGGCGGTTTTCGGCCAGCCAGGCGGCGCGGTACTCCTCGCGAATGGCAGTGGAGAAATCGCGGCCGTCCTGCAGCAGGCCGTTCGCCTGGTTGATGCGGCCGAGCGCTTCGCGGACCCGGCCGGGGTCCTGCTGGTTTTCGTAGGCTTCCCGGTAGAGGTCGGAAATCTGGCGGGCGTAGAGGGCCTTGAAGCCCACATAATCCAGGCGGTGCGCCGCCAGGCGCAGGTAATCGAGCAGGTCGGCGTTGCGGCGCGCCCGGGCGGCATTCTTCTCGATGATTTCCAGCGCCCTCTCGGCGGCCAGGCGGGCGTCGCGAGCCACGGGATAAATCTGCTCCAGCCTCTGGCGATGGTCCGGCTGAAAGGGATTCAGCCAGAACAGCGCGTCATTGCCGTCGCCGGCGCCGGCTTTGCGCAGCAGGCCGTGCACGCGGTTCAGTTCAGCGATGGCGTCGGCGAAGGGTGTCCCGTTGGCGTTGCGGAAGAAGGCCCAGTCGAAGCGCTGGCGGAACTCGTCCAGGTCGCTGGTTGCTGGCTGCCAGGAAGCCGCCGCCCCATACACCACCGGGTACCAAGCCATGCCGAACAGCGCTTCGCCGTCGTCGTCCCAGGTGGTGTTCAGCACCCCGATGGCCCCGAACTTCTGCCCGTCGCGGATGAAGTCGCGGATGTTGGGCAGGCCCATGTCCAGGTTGGGGAAGATGCGGTTCCAGTTGTTGACGCCGGGGCACACGAACACGTCCAGGCCGGCGTCGCGGAAGGGCCTCAGCCAGCGCTCGAAGTTCTCCCGCGGGCTGTAATCCCAGCTCATCACGATCAAGTCCTTGGGCAGCTCGTTCAGCAGTTCGGGGTAGTGCAGGGCGATGTCGCCCCAGAACATCAGCCGCTTCTTGTGTGGCGCCAGGATTTCGGCTACGCGGCGGATATGGTTGAAATACACGCGGCCCAGCCCGATTTGCGCCACCATTTCCTTCGACTGCCCGGCGCCCAGCTCCACCGTCTCGTCGCTGCCGATGTGCAGGAACCTGCCCGGAAACAGCGGGACCAGTTCCCGGTAGAGCGCCTTCACCAGGTCGTAGCTCCTGGGGTTGGCCGGCGACAGGACGTGGCCATGGGGCACCTCGGCCAGCTCCGAGTACTTCTCCCACTTCAGCGCGTGGTGCAGGTGGCCGAAGGCCTGCTGCTCCGGCACGATCTCGATGTGGTGCTTGCGGGCATAGGCCACCAGCTCCTTAACCTCGGCCGCAGTGAGCGAGCCGCCCCGCGGCCCGATCAGCGGGTGGTTGCGGTAGGCAAAGACGTGCTCGATGTAGAAGGAGTAGAGGTTGATCTTGTACTCGGCGCAGGTGCGGAGCTGGCGCTTGATGTAATCGGTGGTGGGGATGGGGCCGCGGCTGAGGTCGTCGTGCAGGCCGCGCCAGCGCATGGCCGGCCAGTCCAGGATGCGCACTGCCGGGATGCCGGTGCGCGTCACCAGTTGGCGCAGCGTCTGCACGCCATAGAAGAGGCCGGCCGCGGTGCGGGCGGCCAGCCGGATGCGCTGCGCGCTGACCTCCAGCAGGTAGCCCTCCTCACCCACCTGCTCGGGTGCGCCATCCCGCGTGAGCACAATCTGCACTGCGCCGGGCCCGGCCGTCACCCGGGCCTTCACCTTGGCGACCGCTGCGATTTCTTCGCGCAGCAACTCGGCGGCGAAGCGGTCTTGCTCGTCGGGTTGGGCGGGCAGCCCGATGGCCAGCGGCCCGCGCAGCGGGAACCGCCCCGGCCGCTCTTCCGCCTCGCGCGGTTTCGGGACCAGCTTGAGTTCGGCAAGGGCTGGACAAAGCGAGAGGGACGTCAGAAAGAGCAGAGCAGTAAGCTTCAGGCGCATGGTTTCCGATTGTACCTGAGCGCTTCCCGGCAGGCATCCGCCAAGGCGGCATCTCAGCGGCTAGAGCCGCCCGGTTGACTCGCCCTGCGGCACGGCTGAAGCCGTGCCCTGACGGTCGCGCCCGGACGCAGCAAGCAGCGCCGCGACGCTCCCATTCCACTTTCCATCAGCCCGTGCTTTTCATGCCGAAGGCGATGCCGCCGACGATGATCTGCAGCAGGTGGAGCAGTCCGGGGTCGGGCCGGCGAGAGCGGCGCCAGCGCTCCAGGAAGCGGATCTGCAGGTAGTTCAGCGGATCCACGTACGGGTTGCGCAGGCGGATGGATTCAGCCAGCACCGGCTGGCGCTGGAGCAACTGGCCGATCCCGCATATCTGGAGCACCAGGCGCACGGTGCGGTGATACTCCTCCTCAATGCGGCCGAAAATTCTCTGGCGCAGTCGCCGCGGGTGAACCAGTTCGGCATAGCGGCGGGCGATGTACAGATCGGTCTTGGCCAGCGACATCTCGGCGTTGTCGAGCAGCACGGCGAAAAAAGGCCAGCCGCGGTACATGCCCTGCAGCGGTTCCAGCCCGCCGGGGGCGTGGTCGCTGACAAAGCGTTCGAGCGCGTAGCCGAGTCCGTACCAGGAGGGCAGAAAGTGGCGCGACTGCGTCCAGGCAAACACCCAGGGGATGGCGCGAAGGGCTTCCAGGTCCGCGGCCTGGTAGCGCCGGCTGGGGCGCGAGCCCAGACGCAACTGCTCGATCAGGTCAATGGGCGTGGCCTGGTAGAAGTAGCGGGGGAAGTCCGGCGTTTCATAGACCAGGTCGCGATAGAAGCGCCGGCCGGCCTCGGCCAACTCCTCGGCGTAGCGCTCCCACTCGGCGATCTCGGCCTTGCCTGGGCCGCGCCGCGGGTGCAGCAGGTGCGCGTCCAGCACGGAAGCCACCAGCTGTTCCAGGTTGCGCTGGGCGATCTCGGGGTTGGCGTACTTCAGCGAGATCACCTCGCCCTGCTCGGTGATGCGGATGCACCCGCCCGGTGCGGCGAAGGGCTGGGCCTGCAGGCTGCGGTAGGACATGCCGCCGCCGCGGTCAATGGTGCCGCCCTTGCCGTGGAACAGGCTCAGGCGCATGCCGTGGCGCTCGGCCACCTCCGCCAGCCGCTTCTGGGCGCGGAACAGCGCCCAGTTGGCGGCCAGGTACCCGCTGTCCTTCACCGAATCGGAGTAGCCGAGCATCACTTCCTGGAAATCACCGCGGGAGCGCAGGACGCGCCGGTAGGCCGGATCGGAGAGCAATTCGTCGAGGATTTCCGGGCAGCGGTGCAGCTCCTCGTAGGTTTCAAACAGCGGGACGATATCGAGCGACGCGCGCACTTCGCCCGACCC
>CAYVGN010000244.1:0-5364 GCA_964451215.1 uncultured Acidobacteriota bacterium | reverse complement strand
TGGCTGCCCTTCTGCGTGGTGGCCACCGCCGGCACCACTTCCACCACCAGCGTTGATCGGCTGGCTGCCATTGCCGACGCGTGCGCGCACGAGAGGCTGTGGCTGCACGTGGACGCCGCCTACGCCGGCGCGGCGGCCCTGCTGCCGGAGTGCCGGCCGCTGCTGGCCGGCTGGGAGCGCGCCGACTCGCTGGTGTTGAACCCCCACAAGTGGCTGTTCACCCCCTTCGATTTCAGCGCCTTCTACTGCCGCCACCCCCAAACCCTGCGCGCCGCCTTCAGCCTGGTCCCCGAATACCTGCGCACCCCGGAGGACGCCAGCGCGCGCAACTACATGGACTACGGCATCCAGTTGGGCCGCCGCTTTCGCGCTCTGAAGCTGTGGTTCGTGCTGCGCTACTTCGGGCAGCAGGGCATGCGGGAGCGCCTGCGCGAGCACATCCGCCTGGCGCAGATGTTTGCCGGCTGGGTGGACCAGGACCCTGCCTTCGAGCGCCTGGCGCCCGCGCCCTTCTCTGTGGTCTGCTTCCGGACCCGGCCCCCGTCGGTGGCGCCCGACGACGCGCGCCTGGACGCTTTCAACAGCGCCCTGCTCGATGCGGTCAACGCCACCGGTAAAGTTTTCCTCTCCCACACCAGGCTCTGCGGCCGGTTCACCATCCGCCTGGCGGTTGGCAACCTGCGCACCACCGAGGAGCACGTGCGCAACGCCTGGGAACTGCTGCGCGGGCAGGCGGCCGCACTCGTCTCCAAGTTTTTCCCGGTTCAGGTAGGATAGGCTTTCTCGCCGGTCCCGCGGCGCGGCCGGCCGGGACTGGGCGGGAGACCTGTCCGCAAGGAGCCGAAGATGAAGGAACTGGTGTTTGAGTCCGCGACGAAACTCGCCGGGCTGGTTCGCAGCAGGCAGGTATCGCCGGTGGAGTTGGTGGAGGCGCATATCCGCCGGATCGAGGAAGTCAACCCCAGGCTCAACGCCTATGTGAGCACTGCGTTCGAGAGGGCGCGCGACCTGGCCCGCGCCTCCGAGTACGAGCTGATGCGCGGAAAAGCCGCGGGCCTGCTGCACGGCGTTCCGGTCTCCGTCAAGGACACGATCGAAACGGCGGGCCTCCGCACCGTGGCAGGCACGCGGTTGCGCGAGTCGTACGTGCCGGCGACCGATGCTCCTGCCGTGGCGCGGCTGAAGCGGGCAGGCGCAATCGTGCTGGGCAAGACCAACGTGCCCGAATGCGCCATGGACTACCGCGCGGAAAACCCCGTGTTCGGCGCCACCAGCAATCCCTGGGATCTGGGGCGCGTGCCGGGCGGTTCCAGCGGCGGCGAAGCGGCCGCCATCGCGGCCGGTTGCTCGGCGGGGGGCCTGGGCTCCGACCTGGGTGGCTCCATCCGGGTTCCCGCACACTTCTGCGGGATTGTGGGGCTGAAGGGGACGCCGGGCCGCATCCCCGTCTCCGGGCACTTCCCTCCCTGCATCGGACCGTTCGCGCTGGGCGCCAGCATCGGTCCTCTGGCGCGGCGGGTGGAGGACCTGATGCTGTGGTTGCGAGTGCTGGCGGGGTTTGACTCCGGTGACCCCGTCTCAGTGCCGCTCCCCGCGAGCGAACTGGATCCGGCTGTGGCGCAGGGACTGCAAGTCATGTGGTATGCCGACGACGGCATCACGCCGGTGACCGCGGCCACCAAGAGCACGGTCCGCCACGCCGCCCAGGCGCTGGCCAGGCGCGGGCTGAAACTGGAGGAGCGCCGGCCCGCAGGGCTGGAGCGCACCTTCGAACTCTGGTATACCTGGCTGGCGGAGGCGGGACTGCCCTCCATCCTGGAACTCTACCAGGGAAAAGAAGAGCTGATGGGGCCGCTGATCCGCGCCCTTGCGCCCCAAGTCCGCCCGCTTGGTCTCCAACAGTACGTCTCCATATGGTTCGAGCGCGACCTGCTGCGCACCTCGGTCATCAACGAAATGGCGCGCTACCCGGTCATCCTCGCCCCGGTCGCCGCCGTCCCGGCGTTCGGGCATGGCCATCGCGGCGGTTTCCGGGTGAACGGCCAGGAGATCGAGTACCCGAAGGCCTTCAGCTACTGCCAGGCCTACAATCTGTTGGGCCTGCCGGCCGCAGTGGTTCCCTGCGGCCGCTCTCCGGAGGGTCTGCCGATCGGGGTGCAGGTGGTGGGGCGTCCGTGGGAGGAGGAGACGGTGCTGGCCGTCGCCGCCCTGCTCGAGCAGGAACTGGGCGGCTACCAGCGCCCGCCGCTGTGAACGCAACTCGCCGCAGCAAGTCGCCGCGCCTCGGGCCGCTCGTGACAGCAGGACGCGGACCCCTTTCGCTGCGGGATCACGGCAGCGCCGTCCGCTTCTGCAACATGCGGATCATCCCCACATAAAGGCGGGTGCTTAGAGGCACAGCAGCGAAGGGGCGAGAGTTACGCTGCGTCAGGGCCGCCTCCAGTCGTCCCACCCGTCGAGCCTGGCCTTCTCGTCCAGAACGCCCAGCGTGATGATAGCGAAGGTGAAAATGTGCGTTCCGGGCTCCAGGTGGCCGCCCAGCGCTTTCTCGGTGTCAGCGAACGTAATGTGGGCGTGAATCCGCCCGTTAATCACGTAGCCGGTGACAGCCACCAAGTCATACGGCCCAGCCTGTTTCACGAAGGCGTTGGTTGAGGGCAGGGTGGTGTTGCTTACCACGTGCACGTGGAAACTGGTGAGCGAGCCGGCGCCGCTGAGGAACACCGCGTTCTTGATGTTCTCCCGCTCGACGGCCTTCTTGAGACCGTCGAGCAGGTCTTCGCCGTTCTTCAGCCGCACTACGACCACGCGGCTGAACTGGCTGGACAAGGTGTACACCGGAGGCAGGGCTTCTTCGGCCGCCCGGCCGGTCAGGGCGGGCAGTAGAAGAATGCACAGTATGGCGAGAACATTGCTTGGCTTCATGGCATTTCCTCGGCAGAGCTTCACAGATCTTGGAGGAAGGGGTTTTCGGCGCGCTCGCGGCCGATGGTGGTCAGAGGGCCATGCCCCGGGATGACCACCACGTCGTCGTTCAGCGTCAACAGCTTGTCGCGCAGGGAGCGGAAGAGCTGCTGGGAGCTGCCGCCCGGCAGGTCGGTGCGCCCGATGCTGTCCAGGAACAAGGTGTCGCCGGCGAAGAGCTTCTTGCCGCCGGCGTCGGGGAAATAAAGGCAGGTGCTGCCCTGGGTGTGGCCGGGCGTGTGGAGGACCGTGCCAGCCGCCGCGCCCACCGTCAGCACGTCGCCTTCTTTCAACGGCGCGTCAATTGTCGGGCTTCCCGCAGCCACCGGCAGCCCAATCATCAGCGCCTGCTGCGGCAGGGCCCGAGACAGACCAAGGTCACCCTCGTGCATGTACACCGGCGCGCCGGTCGCCTGCCTCAGTTTCTGCGCGCCGCCGATGTGGTCAATGTGGGCGTGGGTGATGGCGATCAGCTTGACTTTCAACTGGTGCCGGCGCAAGAGCGCGAGGATGCGCTCCACCTCGTCGCCCGGATCAATGACGATGGCTTCCCCGCCCTGACGGTCGCCGAAGATGGAGCAGTTGCACTGCAGCCAGCCGACCGGCAGGATTTCGTGGATCATTATGCGCAGGATGGCACAGGCGCGGCCCGACGTAAAGCGGGGGCCCGCGCTTCCCCGCGTCTCCGCCGTCAGACTCGTTTCACGACCTCGACGAACTCCTCCATCGGGAAGGCCCGGTAGCTCTGCACCTGGCTGCCCCCGCGCGCCCCGATGCCCAGCGATAACCGCAGCAAGTCCTTCTCGGAAGGCACTTCAACGAGGGCGGCGTAGTCATGGCCGCCCAGCAGGGCGTAGCCGCCGATCAGCCGGCCGCCTGCTTTCCTCAAGTCCTTCTTGAACGCGTCGTAGCGCGCACCAATCTCCCCGATCTTGCGCATCCCTTCCGGGGTGGAGTTCATCAGCAGCAGGTAGGTTGGCATCGAGTCCTCCTTGGCCCGGCATTATAGCGCGTCATGAGAACAACCATCGCCTGTCAGCAGGCCGCCGAGGCGCCGCGGCGTACCTCCTGCCAAGCGCGGGAAGGGCGAACCTCCGGGCGCTCCAGAGGACTTGCGAACCGGCCGGGGACGGTGTATTCATCTGTTTCTGGCAGAGACATGCGAACCCCGCTGCACTCCGCTACCGCGACCGCCGGCGCACAGTTCCACGATTTCTATGGCTGGGAAATCCCCGGCAGCTTTGGCAGCTTGCAGGAGGAATACGAGGCGCTGAAGCAGGCGGCCGGGATCGTTGACCTGGCCTCTCGCGGCAAGGTGGCGGTGACCGGTGACGACCGCCAGATCTTCCTCCATCGCATGCTCACCAACGAGGTGAAGGGCCTCGACCCGGGCGAGGGCAACTACTGCTTCCTGCTGGACCCGCAGGGGCACATCCTGGCGGACATGAACCTGCTCAAGCAACGGGAGCGCGTGCTGCTGGACTGTGAGCCCTTCGTCACCGGGAAGCTGGTCGGGCACCTCAGCCGCTTCGTTGTGGCGGCGAAGGTGAAGCTGGAGGACGTATCGGCGCGGCTGGGAACCATCGGGGTGGAAGGCCCGCTCAGCCGCGAGGTGGTCTGCCCGGTCCTGGGGCTGGAACCGCCCCACATGAAGCCGCTGGACCACTTCAGCCTGGAGGGTGACCCCGATTTGGTGCTGGTGCGCGCGGCGGTGACCGGGGAAGGGCTGTGGCTGCTGGCTCCCGTCGAGCGCCTGAGGCCGTTGTGGGACAGGCTGGTAGAGGCGGCCCGGCCGCTGGGCGGCCGGCCAGTCGGGGTCTCCGCCCTGGAAGTGGCGCGCATCGAAGCCGGCCTGCCCCGCTACGACACCGACATCGAGGAAAAGAACATCCCCCAGGAAACCGGGCAGTTTCGCGCCCTCAGCTTCAGCAAGGGGTGCTATCCGGGGCAGGAGATCGTGGAGCGGGTGCGCTCGCGCGGCCACGTCAACCGCAAGCTGGTCGGGCTGATTGCGCCGGGCGGCGAGACGCTGCGCCCCGGCATGCAAGCACAGGAAGGCGACCGCGAAATCGGCCGCATTACCAGCGCCGCCTATTCCCCCGGCGCCGGCCGGTGGATTGCCCTGGGCTACCTGCGCCGCGAGCTTGCCGAGCCAGGCATCGAACTGAGCGTGGACGGGGTGACCGTTCAGGTGGTCCCGCTTCCCTTCCCACGCGCCTGAGCGGGAAGTCCAAGGTCCAAAGTCCAAGGTCCAAAGTCCCACATGGACGCATTCTCTTTGACTTTGGACTTTGGACTTTGGACTTTGGATGCGGTTGTCAGGCCAGGTTCAGCGATTTCTTGAAGGAGCCCCGCTCAGCCTGGATCTTCTTCTGAAGCAGCGTGATGGCGTAGATGAGC
>CAYVGN010000243.1:1607-5365 GCA_964451215.1 uncultured Acidobacteriota bacterium | reverse complement strand
GGAGACGGGGTGGGGCCCGCAGGCGATTCACGCCCGCCCCGCCCTGACCCGCCTGTTGCAGCGCCGACTCATCGGGGCCGGCGCCCCGCTGTTCAGGTTCACCGACGTGCCGCTCTCGCACCCGGCATTCGCCGCCGTCCAGTACCTGGCCGCGGCCGGCCAGTTGGACTACGATGCCGGCTCGCTGGAGTTCTGCCCCGACCGCGGCGGCCGCGGCCAGCAGGCGCTCCGCCGCTTTGAGGCTTCAGGAGGCTGCTGTGAAGCGGAGATCGGATAGCATCGCTGCTGGTACCGTGACCGCCTGCTTTCTACCGGATGACGCCCTCTGTGCGTCTATGCGCCTAACCTTCACGACGGTACTCAAGGGAAGAAACTAGGCGGTCACGGCACTGGGAGGGCAAGGGGGGAGCCTCAGGCCTCAAGCTTCAAGCCTGAAGAATGCCGACGTTGGCCACGGCGATGTTGTTGCGTTCGCTGTTCTTCACCATGTACATCGCCTCGTCGGCCAGGCGAATGAGTTCGTTCTTGGTGGTGGCGTCCTGGGGATAGCAGGCCAGGCCGAAACTGGCGGTCAGCTTCAGCGCCAGGCCCTCGTCGCGGAGGAAAACGGCATCGTTCACCAGGGAACGGAGGCGGCGGGCCACGTTCATCGCCGCCTGCTTGCCGGTCTGCGGGAGCAGGATGACGAACTCGTCGCCGCCGTAGCGGAAGGCGAGGTCAATCATGCGCAGGTGGTCCTTGATGAGCTGGCCGACCTGCGCCAGCAGCTTGCTGCCGATCAGGTGCCCGAAAGTGTCGTTGACCTGCTTGAAGCGGTCCAGGTCTAAGAAGACCAGGGAGAATTCGTAGCCGTAGCGGCCCGAGCGATAGATCTCCGACTCCAGCACGTTGTGGAGATGGCGGGAGTTGAAAAGCCGGGTGCAGTCGTCGGTGATCGTCATCTCGTGGATCTTCTGCATGTGGCGCGCGTTCTCGATGGCGATCGCCGCATAGTCAGCCAGGGCCTGCAGCAGGAACATCTCCTCTTCCCCGAAGCGCAGGGCTCTGGGCGTGTTGACCAGCTCGATCACGCCCAGGATGTCTTCGCGCCCCTTGATGGGGACGGCCGCGATAGTGCGCGTCTGCATCTGGGTGATGGAGTCCACGCGCGGGGTGAAGCGGGGGTCGCGCGAGGCATCGGGAAGGAACACCGCCTGCTGGTGCAGGGCTACCCAGCCCGCCACCCCCTCGCCCAGCTTCAGGCGAACCTCCTTGAGCTTCTCGGCCGCCTGACCCACCGCGATCTCAAAACCCAGTTCCTGCCGGTCGGGGTCCCACAGCAGCAGGGACCAGGTGTCGGGATGGAACAGCGAGCTGATCTGTTCCATGATGGTTTCCAGGACGCGGCTGAGGTCCAGGGTCGAAGTGAGGGCCTTGCCGATCTCGTGGAAGACCGTAAGTTCCCGGACCTTCCTCTGCAGTTCCGCGATCCGCGCTGGTTCGCTCATCTCGTACTGTCGTTCCCCTGGGGTTGGTCCCCCAGGGCGCGCACGCGTCCGCTCCTTCAAGGAAGCGGCGGCCAAGGCCCGACGGCGGGCAACGCCCGACGGCGGGCAACGCCCGACGGCAGCAGAGTATAGCATGCCCCACCCGACGGCCCCCTACAAGCAGTTTCCGGAACCTGCACGCTTACGGACCTGGGTTTCGGGTGGCGCAGCCCGGGCCCAGTCCAGGGCCTGGAGGCAGAAGCCGGCGCGTGCCCTGGCGAGAACGCCGCCACCCTGCCCACCGCCGACCCGTCGCAATCCCATTGACATCGCTTTGCGCTGAAACCTATCATGAGGCGAAAACGGTTTTCGTCCCGGTTGTTTTAGCTTTTGATGGGCTCCTTTGGAAAAAACCTGCGGCGCGAGCGCGAAATGCGCGGGGTTTCGCTGGAAGAAATCTGCCAGCGCACCAAGATCAGCCTGCGGACGCTGGAGGCGATTGAGAATGATCGCTTTCACCTGCTCCCGGGCGGCGTCTTCAACCGCAGCTTCGTGCTGCAGTACGCACACTACCTGGGGCTGGACGAGGAGCGGGTGGGCGCCGAGTACGACCTGGCGGTCGGGGCTCCGAAGCCGGTTGACATCAAGGTCGTCGCGGAGCAACAGGAGGGTCGTTCCCGCTCGGTCCCGCCGGCCGGCATCCCCGCCCTGGCCGGTGTGAACCGGCAGCGGGCTGTGCTCACCGCCTTGTTGGGCTTGCTGGTATTGCTGCTGGCAGGCTTTGCCATCCAGGAGGGGTGGCATCTGGCTGGTTCGCGCGCTCCGGAAGCGAAACCCGCGACTGCGCCCGGACCTCCGGCGGGCCTGCGCTCTCAGCAATCCCCCGACGCTGCGCTCACCTCGCCGGTTTCCGGAGCAGCCCACCCTGCTGCGCCGGCGGCGGCCGACGCGCCTGCTGCTTCCGCAGACCCTTCTCGGTCTGCTATCCCGGCGCCGGCGGAAGCGGGAAGCCCCCTGCCGGCTCCCAAGCTGCGCCTCCAGATCGACACCATTGACCGGTCCTGGGTGGCTGTTTTCGCCGACGGTCGCAAGCTGTGGGAAGCGGCCATGGGTGCCGGCGAGAGCCGCACCGTCGAGGCGGCTTCCCGCATTGAGCTGCGCGCGAGCAATGCTGGCGTGGTGGTGCTGACGCTGAATGGTGAGACCCAGCCGCCCCTGGGCCGCCGCGGCGAGGAGAAAACCGCGACGTTTACCGCGCAGGAGTTAGGAAGGCCGTGATCGCTGACAAGCTGGCTGCGGCCCGCGGGCAGGTGGACCTGCCGCCGGAAACCGCGCTGGAGCTGCTGGTGGCGCTGGCCGGCGACCCCGACCAGCAGGTGCGCGGCGAGGCGCGCCGCACCCTGGCCTCCTGGACCAGCGAGAAGGTCCAGCCCCTGCTGGGGCGGCGCGCGGTGGCTCCCGAGGTGCTCGCCTATTTCCTGCAGCCCGAGAACTTCCGCCTGGAGTTGCTGCCGGCCGCCCTGGCCAACCGCCGTACCCCGCAGCAGGCGGTGGTGGAACTGGCGGCGCTCGCCGACCTGGACACGGTCAAGGTCCTGCTCGACCACATAGACCTGCTCCGCACCCAGGCGCTGATCGCGCTGAAAAACAACTCCAGTTACCTGAAGATGCACCAGAGCCGTCTGACGGCCCTGGAGGAAGGCTTCGTCTTCGAGCCCAGCTTCCTGGAGCTGCTCATTGCTGAGGCGCAATTGGAGGACGAGCAGCAGCAGGTGCAGGCGCTGTCGGAGGAGGAGGCGGCGCAGCTCGACGAGGAGATCGCTCGGGCCGAAGCGGCCGGCGATGAGGACAGGAAGCACCAATCCGTCTACGCCAAGATCATGCGCATGAACGTGTCGCAGAAGGTGCAGCTTGCTGTTCGCGGCAGCAAGGACGAGCGGGCCCTGCTCATCCGCGATTCCAGCAAGGTGGTGGCCCGCGCCGTGCTCGGCTCGCCCAAGCTCACCGATGCCGAAGTCGAGACCTTCTCGGCCCTGAAGAGCGTCAGCGACGAGGTGCTGCGCCTGATCTCCATGAACCGCAAGTTCATGAAGGCTTACTCGGTGCTGCGCAACCTGGCCAACAACCCGCGCACCCCCATTGACGTGGCCCTCACCCTGATCAGCCGCCTGGTCCCGCAGGACCAGCGCGGCCTCGCCCAGAACAAGAACGTCTCCGAGGTCGTCCGCAAGATGGCCGACAAGATGGTCCGGCAGAAGTCGGTCAAGTGACGCGTGAGGCTTGAGACCTGAG
>CAYVGN010000243.1:0-1507 GCA_964451215.1 uncultured Acidobacteriota bacterium | reverse complement strand
GACAAGATGGTCCGGCAGAAGTCGGTCAAGTGACGCGTGAGGCTTGAGACCTGAGTACGCCCTCAAGCTTGCAGCCTGTTCGGGCGGCGCTGTTCGTAGGCGCGGATCTTGTCCTCGTGCTGCAGGATGTAGCCGAGCTGGTCCACCCCCAGCACCAGGCACCTCTTGGAGAAGAGGTCGGTGGGGAAGGTGACGGTGCTGCCGTCGGGCAGCGTCAGGGTCTGCGACTCCAGCTCAATGGTCACCTCCGTCTCCGGGTCCTTCAGCGCGCGCTCCATCAGCGCCGCGTGTGTGGCTGCGTCCACGGCCACCGGCAGCAGGCCGTTCTTCAGGCAGTTGTTGCGGAAAATGTCGGCGAACGAGGAGCTGATGACCGCGCGGAAGCCGAAGTCCAGCAGCGCCCAGGGAGAGTGTTCGCGGGAGCTGCCGCAGCCGAAGTTGTCGCCAGCGAGCAGGATAGGCGCCCCCTGCGCCCGCGGCTGGTTCAGGATGAAGTCGGGCCGCGGCTGCCCCTCGGCGTCATAGCGCCAGTCGTAAAACAGGCAGCGCCCCAGGCCTTCCTTGCCGGTGACCTTCAAGAAGCGGGCCGGCGTAATCTGGTCGGTGTCCACGTTGTGTGCCGGCAGGGGCACGATCCGTCCCGTCAGCCGGAGGAAGGGTTGCATTCGCTCAGCTCCTCTCTCAGTCCCAAGTCTCAAGTCCCGGGTCTCAAGTCTCAAGTCTCAGGTCTCAACTCCCAAGTCCCGGGTCAAGAGGGGGGTCATCCCGCGGGCGGAGCTGAGACTTGGGACGCGGGACCTGGGGCGCTTTACGGGCGGGCCTGCAGGACGGTGCGAACGTCGGTCACCACGCCGGTCAGCGCACAGGCGGCGGCGGTCAGCGGGCTGGCCAGCAGAGTGCGGCCGCCTTGGCCCTGGCGCCCCTGGAAGTTGCGGTTGCTGGTGCTGACCGAGTACTGGCCGGGCTCCAGTTGGTCGCCGTTCATGGCGATGCACATGCTGCAGCCGGCCTCGCGCCACTCGCAGCCGGCCAGGCGGAACAGGTCGGCCAGCCCCTCCACTTCCGCCTGCCGCTTCACCTGCTGCGATCCGGGCACCACCAGCACCCGCAGGCGCGGGTTCACCTTGCGGCCGCGGAGCACGCCGGCAGCGGCCCGCAGGTCGCTGAGGCGGGAGTTGGTGCAGCTCCCGATGAACACCACGTCCACCGGGTGCCCCAGCAGCGGCTTGCCGGGCTCCAGCGCCATGTACTGGAGCGCCTTCTCCAGTGCCTTTCGCTCCACCCCGAGGCCGACCTGGGCCGGGTTCGGGACCGGCGCAGTAACCGGGATGGCCATGCCCGGGTTGGTGCCGTAGGTGATCATCGGCTCCAGGGCGTTGGCGTCCAGCGTTACGGACCGGTCGTAGTGGGCGCCCTCGTCGGTGGGCAGTTGTCGCCAGGCAGCTACGGCCGCGTCCCAGGCCTCGCCTGGCGGGGCGTGCGGCCGCCCGCACAGGTAGTCAAAGGT
>CAYVGN010000242.1:3079-5376 GCA_964451215.1 uncultured Acidobacteriota bacterium | reverse complement strand
GGTTGCTTTGGGCACGCGGCTGTGGTAGCTTCATTTGTTTGTGGTGCGCTGCGCAGCGCGCGCAGGGCGGCACCTCTTCGATGCCGGCCAGGGAAACCGAAGCAATCATCCTGCGGACCTACCCCCTCAAAGAGGCCGACAAGATCGTCAGCTTCTTTTCGCGTAGCTACGGAAAAGCGCGAGGGGTGGCGGCCCGGGCCCGCCGGCTGAGGAACCGCTTTGGAACGGGCCTGGAACCACTTTCTCACGTCCGCCTCTGGTTCTTCGAGCGCGAGACGCGCGAGCTGGTCAGCATCGACTCCTGCGAACTGATCCAGTCCTACTTCGATGCGCAGAAGGACTACGCCGCCGGGGTGGCCTGCAGCTACATCGCTGAGGTCTGCGAGCAGGTCCTGCCCGAGCGTGAGCCGAACGACGCGCTGTTCCGCCTGGTGCTGCTGACGCTGGACCACATCCGGCTGACCAGCCAGATCTGGCCGGCGTTGACCTATTTTGACCTGTGGCTGGTGCGCCTGGCCGGCCTGCTTCCGGCGCTCGACCATTGTACGGCCTGCGGCGGCGCGCTGGCGCCGGGGGAAGCCGCATTTTTTGCGGCGCACCCGTCCGGGCTGCACTGCGCCGCCTGCCGGCCCGGCGGCGCCTGGGAGCTGGCGGCGGATTCACGCGCGCTGGCCCAGCAGATGTTGCGGTCGTCGCTGGCGCACCTGGCGCCCCGGAAATGGG
The DNA here is from genome assembly GCA_964451215.1 of uncultured Acidobacteriota bacterium. GTDB lineage: Bacteria > Acidobacteriota > Terriglobia > JAJPHL01 > JAPKYU01 > CAYVGN01. The sequence goes on along the minus strand of CAYVGN010000242.1, from coordinate 4,653 downwards.
ACAAGAACACGGCCGCCGACCTGCGCCGCCTTCTCGAGCAGCGCATCGAGGCCCACATCGAGCGCCACCTGGTGACGCGCCCGGCGCTGGAACAGTTGGATTAGGCTTTAGGCTTTAGGCTCTAGGCCTTAGGCTTTAGGCTCTAGGCGCTAGGCTCTAGGCTCCAGGCTTTAGGGTCTAGCAGCCTGGCAGGGATCAGAGCCGCGAGCGTGAGCGAGCGGGGCCTTCACCGCGGCGCTCACCGCTTCAAGCCCGGCTCCCTCACGGTCGCGCTTCTGATTCGGCCCTGCGAGAGCGACAAGTTCTTTTGCCGATTGGCCCTGTGGCCTAGAGCCTGAAGCCTAGAGCCTAAAGCCTAGAGCCTGAAGCCTAGAGCCCGAAGCCTGAAACCCATGGCCTTGAGTTTCCAGGACCTGATCTTCCGCCTCCAGCAGTACTGGAGCGCGCAGGGCTGCATCATCCAGACGCCCTATGACGTGGAGGTGGGCGCCGGAACCATGTGCCCGGAGACGTTTCTGCGCGTGCTGGGCCCGCAGCCCTACCGCGTGGCCTACGTGCAGCCCAGTCGCCGTCCCACCGACGGCCGCTACGGCGACAACCCCAACCGCCTCTACAAGCACTGGCAGCTCCAGGTCATCCTCAAGCCCTCCCCCGACGACATCCAGGACCTGTACCTGAACAGCCTGCGGAAGATCGGCATTGACTTGCGCCGGCACGACATCCGCTTCGAGGAGGACAACTGGGAAGCACCCACGCTGGGCGCCTGGGGAATCGGCTGGCAGGTGATGCTGGACGGGCTGGAGATCACCCAGTTCACCTACTTCCAGCAGTGCGGCGGCCTGGACCTCGACCCGGTCCCGGTGGAACTCACCTACGGCCTGGAGCGGATTGCCGCCTTCCTGCAAGACGTGGACAGCGTCTACGACATCGCCTGGAACCCCGCCACCGCGGGCGGCCGTTCCTATAGCTACCGCGAGGTGCGCCGCGCCGAGGAGCTGCAGTTCTCGGTCTACAACTTTGAGAAGGCCGAAGTTGCTTTTCTTTGGGAAATGTTCGAGCTGCACGAGAAAGAGTGCAGGCGGTTGATGGACGGCTTTGCCGCCGAGGCCGCCGCAGGCAGCCCGGGTGGCAAGCGGCGCTTCCCGGCGCTGGCGGCCTACGATCACGTCCTGAAGTGTTCGCACCTGTTCAACCTGCTGGACTCGCGCGGCGCCGTCAGCGTAACCGAGCGGGTGGCGGTCATTGCCCGGGTGCGCGACCTGGCCGTGGCCGTAGCCCGCGCCTGGGTGGAGCAGCAGGCGGGGGAGGCCCAGCAGGCGGCACCCCTGGTGCCGGGCGCCGCTGGATCAGCGTCCAAGGAGGCTCCCACCGTTGCCGACTAGTGAGTTCCTGCTGGAGATCGGCACCGAGGAGATCCCCGCCTGGATGATCCCGCCGGCGCTGGCCGACCTGCGCCGGCTGCTGCTGGAGCGCTTCCGGCAGATGCGCCTGGCGGGCCTCGGGCCGAGGCCCCTCGCGCCGAGCCCTCGGGAAAGCCCTGGGACCGAGGCCGACAGCGACATCAGCCTCGAGAC
>CAYVGN010000242.1:0-3069 GCA_964451215.1 uncultured Acidobacteriota bacterium | reverse complement strand
GTTCAACCTGCTGGACTCGCGCGGCGCCGTCAGCGTAACCGAGCGGGTGGGTGTGATTGCGCGCGTGCGGGAGCTGGCCGTCGGCGTGGCGCGCGCATGGGTTGCTCAGCAGCCGCCCCAGCGAGGAGATGCTTCCGAGGAGGCAAACCTGATTGCCCAGTAGCGAGTTCCTGCTGGAGATCGGAACTGAGGAGATTCCCGACTGGATGATCGAGCCGGCGCTCGATCACCTGCGCCGGCTGCTCGAGGAGGGATTGGAAAAGCTCCGCCTCACCTCGGATGGCGCGGTCCCGATCGAAACGCACGCCACGCCACGCCGCCTGGTCGCCTTCTGCCCCGACTTGCCTGACCGCCAGCCCGACACCGAGCAACTGCTGCAGGGGCCACCCAAGGCCGCGCCGCCCCAGGCCGCCGCAGCTTTTGCCCGCAAGATGGGCACCAGCCCCGCCAACCTCACCGTCGTGGCCACGCCCAAGGGCGAGTACTGGGCCTTTCGCCGCAAGCAGGAGGGCAAGCCCACGGCGGAGTTGCTGAAGGCCGCGCTGCCGGAGGTGATCCTGGGGATTTATTTCCCCAGGACGATGTACTGGGCCGGCAAGAACGGGCCGCGCTTCATCCGGCCGATCCGGTCGCTGTTGGCGCTCTACGCGGGCCGCGTGGTGCGCTTTTCGATCGCCGGCGTGACCAGCGGCCGTTACACCTTCGGCCACCGCTCGCTGGGCAGGGCGCGCCTGAAGGTGACGGACTTCGAGCAATACCGCAAGGTCCTCGGCCAGAACTTCGTCATCCTGAAGGCGTCCGACCGGCAGGAGAAGATCCTCCGGGAAGCCGGCGCGCTGCTGGCGCAGGAGCAGCAAGGCCCTGGGGCCCAGGTCCCTCAGGGCGAGCCCTGGAGCCGAGGCCTGCGGCTGCGCAGCGACCCGGAGCTGCTGAACACGCTGGTCTACCTGACCGAGTTCCCCACCGCCGCCCTCGGCTCGTTCGACCCCTCCTACCTGGCGCTGCCGGAAGAGGTGCTGGTCACGGTGATGCAGCACCACCAGAAGTACCTCCCAGTCCTGGGTCCAGACGGGCGACTGGCGCCGCGCTTCGTCTTCGTCATGAACCTGGACGGCGACGCCAGCGGCGCCATCCGGCACGGCAACGAGCGCGTGCTGCGCGCTCGCTTCAATGACGCCTGCTTCTTCTGGGAGACCGACCAGAAGCTGCCCCTGCGCGACCGCCTGCCGCTGCTGGAGCACCTCACCTTCCAGTCCCAGCTCGGCAGCTACCGGCAGAAGACGGAGCGCAACATGACCCTGGCCCGGGCGCTGGCCGGGCGGCTGGGCGCCGATATCGAGGCAGCCGTGCGGGCCGCCGAGCTGGCCAAGTGCGACCTCACCACCGAACTGGTCAAGGAGTTCACCGAGCTGGAGGGCATCATCGGCGGCCTCTACGCACGCCAGCAGGGCGAGCCGGAGAAGGTGGCGCGCGCCATCTACGAGCATTACCGCCCCAGGAGCATGGAGGAGCAGTCGCCGGCCACCGACGAGGGCGCCGTGGTCTCGCTGGCGGACAAGCTGGACACGCTGGCCGGCTGCTTCTCCATCGGCTTGAAGCCCAGCGGCTCCAGCGACCCGTTCGCCCTGCGCCGCGCCGCCCAGGGAGTGGTCAAGATACTGGCCGACCGCGACTGCCGCGTCGGCCTCACAGAGCTGATTCAGGACGCGCTCGCGCTGCAGGCTTCACAAGACACTGCCGTCGCGTTGGAACTCAAGAAGTTTTTTCTGGAGCGCCTGATGTACTATCTCCGGGAGGTCCGCGGATTCGCTTACGATGAAGTGAACGCGGTGCTGGCTGTAGGCGCGGACGACGTACCCGACACGGTTGCCCGTTGTACGGCGGTGGCGCGGGTTCGCAAAACGGAGAACTTCGAGCCCCTCGCAATAGCATTCAAGCGCATCAACAATATCTTGACTAAAGCTGGCGGATGGCACCAGTTCAGCAGCGATCCCGAGGAAGGACTCTTCGAACAGGACGCCGAGCGCGAGCTGTTTCAGGCGGCACAGCGGATCCACAGCCAAATCCGCAAACAGGCTCAGCAGGAGTTTCTAAGGGCGCCGGACTACGAGAACGAGCTGCACACCACAGCGCAGCTCCGGCCTTTGACAGACGCCTTCTTCGCCAAGGTCCTGGTAATGGCCGAGGACGATCGCCTCAGGGAGAATCGGCTGCGGCTGCTGGCCTGGATGCTGCGCCACTTTAGAGGCGTGGCGGATTTCTCGAAAATCGCGGTGACCAGGGAAGGGGAACCACGAACTTCATAGGAGAGCGAAAACGCAGATGGATACCAAATACGTGTATTTCTTTGGTGGCGGCCGCGCCGACGGGCACGGCCAGATGAAGGAGGAGCTGGGCGGTAAGGGCGCCGGCCTGGCGGAGATGACCAACGCCGGGCTCCCCGTTCCTCCGGGGTTCACCATCTCCACGCGCGCCTGCCGCGACTACTTTGCCCTGGGCGGCCGCCTGCCCGCCGACGTGGACGCCCAGATGGAAGAGGCCCTGCGCCGGCTGGAAGAGCTGCAGGCGCAGAAGCTGGGCGAGTGGGGAAACCCGCTGCTGGTCAGCGTGCGCTCCGGCGCCAAGTTCTCCATGCCCGGCATGATGGACACCATCCTGAACCTGGGCATGAACGACCGGACCGCCGAGGCCCTGGCCCGCAAGTCCAACAACCCCCGCTGGGCCTACGACAGCTACCGCCGCTTCATCCAGATGTTCGGCAACGTGGTGCTGGGCATCTCCAAGGAAGAGTTCGAGCACATCTTCCAGGCGCAGAAGGGGAAGGCGCGCGTCAAGCTGGACACCGAGCTGAGCGCCAGCGACCTGAAGGAGGTGGTGGCCGAGTACCAGAAGCTGGTGCAGAAGAAGACAGGCCGGCCCTTCCCGCAGGAGGCGCGCCAGCAACTGCTGATGGCCCGCGACGCCGTGTTTCGCTCCTGGAACAACCCGCGCGCCACCCACTACCGCAGAATGAACAAGATTCCCGACGACCTGGGGACCGCGGTGAACGTGCAGGCCATGGTGTTCGGA
>CAYVGN010000241.1:0-5415 GCA_964451215.1 uncultured Acidobacteriota bacterium | reverse complement strand
GCTGGCGTTGACGGCACCGAGCGCGCTGAACTCGCCGCAAACAGCCATTGTGCTGGTGAACATGCTGCCGCGGGGCACGCCGCCCGTGGGGCTCATCAACCCCCTCGGACTCATCTTCACCTCGGTGGTGGGAGCCACGGGGACGCTGAGCCAGGGGCTGACAATATCAAGCACAGGCGGGCAGGCGCTCCAGTTCCTGGCCCGGGCACAGACGCAGACCGGCGGCGCCTGGCTTGCGGTGAGCCCGGAGCAGGGCGCGCTGGGCAGTTCGGCCGAGACGGCCACCTTGACCGTGCAAGCGCGCCCCTCGGGCCTGGCGGCCGGTGTGTACCTAGGGACCATCACGTTGAGCTTCGGCACCGGCGCGACGCAGGAAGTGGCCGTGGCCCTGGTCGTGGCCGCTGGAGTGCCGGCAATCAGCAGTCAGTGGTCAGCGGTCAGCGAGCAGCAAGCCGCGACATGCACGGCGCGGCGGCTGGTGATCGTTGAAACCCGCCTGGGCAACCGCTTCTCGGTGCAGGCCGGCTGGCCTGTGCCCATGCTGGTCGAGACTGTGGATGACTGCGGAACGGCGGTCACCACGGCCACCGTCACAGCCAGCTTCACCACGGCCGATCCGCCGGTGGTCTTCACGAACCTGCGCAACGGCCGCTACTCGGCCACCTGGGTGCCGGCGGCCCAGGGCCAGGTGGGCGTGACCATTCGCGCCCTGGCCTCGGGCCTCCAGGACGGCGTAGTGCAGTTCGCCGGCACACTGGGGCCGGCCGGCGCGTTGCCCCTGGTCTTCCGCGAAGGCTGGGTGAACGCGGCCAGCTACGAGCGTTTCCGGCCGCTCGCCCCCGGCACCATCTTCTCGCTGTTCGGCGCGAACCTGGCCCAGGGGCGCAACTACGCCGAGCGGCTGCCGCTGCCGCGCGAGTTAGGCGGGGTGCAGGTGACAATCGGCGGCGTGGAGGCTCCGCTGTTCTACGGCGACGGCGGGCAGGTGAACGCCCAGGTGCCCTACGAGCTGGCGGGCGTGGGCGCGGCCTCGCTGGTGGTGCGCGGGCGCGGGGCGGCTGGCGCGCCGGCTACGGTGACGATTGCTCCGGCGCAGCCGGGCATCTTCACCGTCAGCCAGACGGGGACGGGTCAGGGCGTGGTGCTGGATGCGGCGGGAAGGCTGGTGGACGCCAACAACCCGGCGCGGCCCGGCGACGTGGTGGTGATTTACGCCACGGGGATGGGCCTGACGAACCCGGCGGCGGCCACCGGCGCGGCGGCCCCCACCGAGCCGCTGGCGCACGTGACCACGTCGCCCACAGTGACCATTGGCGGGCAGCAAGCCACTGTGGAGTTTGCCGGGTTGGCCCCGACCTTCGCGGGACTGTACCAGATCAACGCCCGCGTGCCTGCGGGTGTTGCGGCCGGTTCCTCCGTGCCGCTCGTCATCACACAGAATGGCATCGCGAGCAACACGGTGACGATCGCCGTCCGGTGATCCTCTGTGTCCACTGTGCCTCCCGTGGCAGCTTTGCAGACGCCAGACGGCAGAATACAGACGATAAGTGTTGGCTAAACGATGCCGGCTTCTCGCAGCGCGTGGACTTGCTCGCGCGAGTAGCCCAGCACCTCCGACAGGATCTGCCCGGTGTGCTGGCCGAGCAGCGGAGGCGCCAAGCCAATGGCGCCGGGGTTCGCCGACAGCTTGACGGGAATGCCGTGCGTGCGGAGGGGGCCGAGGGCGGGGTGCTCAACGGTGACGACCATGTTGCGCGCCAGGACTTGCGGATCCTGCAACACCTCACCAACCTCACGCACCGCCCCGCAGGGGATGCCGGCTTGCCGCAGCCGCGCCAGCCAATCGGCCGTGGTTCTCTGAGCGATGGCAGGAACCAGCAGCGCCGCCAGCGCCTCGCGGTTCTCCACGCGCAAACGGCTGGTGGCAAAACGGGGGTCGCCGGCCAGTTCCGACCGGCCCAGCACCTGGCAGAACTTCTTCCACAGCGCCTCGTTGCCCACGGCGATGATGGCGTAGCCGTCGGCCGTGCGGTAGGTTTCGTAGGGAGTGATCATCGGGTGCAGGTTGCCGCGCCGTTGCGGGCTGCGGCCCGTTGCCCAGCAGCTACCGGCCTGGAACGTCAGCAGCGAAACCAGCCCGTCCAGCAGCGAAACGTCCACCCACTGGCCGTCTCCCCCGTGCTCCACCACCCGCAACGCCAGCAGGATGCCCTGGAGTGCGTAGTGCCCGGCCACCAGGTCGGCCAGCGCGATACCGACTTTGACCGGCGGCGCGTCGGGGAAGCCGGTGACGCTCATCAGCCCGGCCTCCCCCTGGACGACAGCATCGTAGCCCGGCCGTTCGCGGTCCGGGCCCGTCTGTCCGAATCCCGAGACGGAGCAGTACACCAGGCGCGGATTCAACGGGCGCAGTTGCTCAAAGCCGAGCCCCAACCGCTCCATGGTTCCGGGGCGGAAGTTCTCCACCAGAACGTGGCTGACAGCAGCGAGCCGCCGCGCGATTTCCCTACCCTCGGCCGACTTGAGGTTGAGCGTGACGCTCTTCTTGTTGCGGTTGACGCTGAGGAAGTAAGCACTTTCCTGGCCGCCTCCTTCCCGGTGAGGGAGAAAGGGAGGACCCCAGTAGCGCGTATCGTCGCCGCGGTCCGGTTCCTCGATCTTCAGCACCTCGGCGCCCATGTCCCCCATCATCATCGTGCAGAAGGGGCCGGCCAGAACGCGGGAGAAGTCGAGCACGCGGATGCCGGCCAGCGGCGAGGTGGGCCAGGCAGCGCTCATTCCTCTCTCTCGCGCAGGTCGTTCAACTTCGCCTCGGGCATGCAACAGAGGTTACACGTCCCGGGCGTGACGTTCAACGCTTGGGGTCAAAAAGACGAAGTGCGAAGCGCCGGTCCGCAGCGCTTCGCACTTCCGGGGCAAGAAAGAATCAGTTCGTCCAGGGGCCGCGCTTCTCCTGGCAAACGATGCAGTACTTGGCCCAGGGCACCGCCGCCAACCGCTTGAGGGAAATCTGCTGGCCGCAGTCATCGCAAATCCCGTAGGCCCCCGCCCCGATGCGTTCCAGCGCCTCTTCCACCTGCCGCAACACGCTGGCGTTCTGGGCGTTCCGGTTGAGGAACAGCCACTGCTCGTGGCTCTGCCCGGCCAAATCCACCATGTCTTTGGGCTCCTCGGCGCGGCTGACGATCTCGGCCGCTACCGGCGTGCTCATCTGCCGGCTCAACTCCTCGGCCTTCTCGAGCAGAATCTGGCGATACTCGCTGAACTGCCTGTTCTTGGCAGCCGCCTTGGGGGCCGTCTTTGTGACTAGTCTAGCCATGTTTCCTTCTTGGGCCTCCTCCGGGCTCGGTTCCGGGCCGCCCAACATTAGATGAGATTTCTCGCCAAGCGGTTCACGGGGTTGGCGAAAACGTCTGCTGCCTTTCCCAGCCGCCAGTTAGTGGAGCCATCCCTCTTTTTCTGGCGGCCAAGCATTAGACGGCCGGCACGTCGGCGGAGTTACACTCTCCGCAACCCCAATGGATACCGTAACTTGCAGGCGATCGTTTGGACTTCGGCGGCGATCCCGGCAGCCTCACCGCTTCGCTGCGGCCGAGCAGGCCCCCACACGGCAAATGCCCAAGCCGTTTGCGAAGCTCTCAGCCGGACTGCTGCTGCAGAAAGGGACCATCCTCGGTAGGAATTGCTAACGTCAGCGGCAGCAACAGGATCCTGAGGACCGGCCAGCGCCCGGCGTGGCCTAAACGTGCCCCAACAAACCCCAAACCCTACCACAAACGGGCCGGCGTGCCAAGCCCTTTTTTTCGGCTCTCGCGGCGCTGCCGGACACGAAGCGCTTCATCCCGCCGACCGCTCAAAGCATGGCAGAGACGATCTTGCGCTGGTCCTGGTACTTGCCGGCGCGATCGGCGTAACTGGTGCCGCAAACCTGGTCGGCTTCCAGGAATACGACCTGGGCCACTCCTTCGCCGGCGTAAATGCGCACGGAGGTCGAACTGGAGTTTGAGAACTCCAACACCAAGTGCCCGGTCCACTCCGGTTCCAGCGGCGTGGTGTTCACAATGATGCCGCAGCGGGCGTAGGTGCTCTTGCCGTGGCAGAGTCCCAGCACCGTCCGCGGCATGCGGAAGTATTCCAGCGTCAGGCCCAGGCCGTAGCTGTGGGGAGGCATCAGGAAATACTCGGAGCCGTCCTGGTCCCGATACAGGGGGGCATCCACCAGCGTGCGCTCGTCAAAGCTCTTGGGATCAACGATGCCGGCGTGGATCGGGGAAAAGATCTTGAAGCCGTGCTCGGCCGACAGCCGGATGTCGTAGCCGTAGCTGCTGGTTCCTGCGCTGATGATGCGGCGGTCGGCGACGCGCCGCACCAGTTCCGGCAGGTAGGGCTCGATCATGCGGCATTCCGCCGCCATCTTGCGAATCCAGTGGTCGGACTTTACCGGCATCCATCACCCCCTGGCTGCTGTTTACCATTTCCATTGCTGCGGCGCAACTTGCTCTGACCAGGACAGAGTCACCGCAGAGCACGCAGAGACCGCAGGGCGGGAGACGTTCCCCTTCCGGCGATGTCCGCGGCTAAAGCGTTCGGGCCGCGGGCATTGACAATGCCGGAAACGTTCTCTGATAATGAAATGGCCCGCAGGAGGGACGGCAGTGATCAAGCTCGACATCATCAACGAAGTCGTGAATCGCACCGGGATCACCAAGACCAAAGCCGAGCAGGCGGTGGAGACCGTCTTTGAGAGCATGAAGACGGCTCTGGAGCGCGGCGACCGGATTGAGTTGCGCGGCTTCGGCGTCTTTAACGTCAAGCCGCGGAAGACAGGCATCGGGCGCAATCCCCGCACCGGCGACGTGGTCAGCATCCCTCCCGGCAAGGCTGTCCGCTTCAAGCCAGGAAAGGAACTGCAGGCCTTGTAGCGGCGAGCTGGGGTTCGCTGCTACGTCCCCGATGAACGATCTCCCCTACGGGCTCAGTTCGCTTGAGGGTCGGCTCCCGGCGCTTCCGCCATCCGCGGCCCTGCGCCGCCACAGGCTGTGGCTGCACGTCCTGCTGTTTGCCCTGACCGCGCTGACTACGCTGGCGGTCGGCGCGCAGCTCGACGACAACTACTCGCACAACCGGCCGGCCTTCGACCTGGAGCGCAGCCTGAATCCTTTTGCCGGCCTGCACTCCCACCCCGAGCGGCTGTTTAACGGCCTTCCTTTTTCCTTGACGCTGCTGGGAATCCTGCTGGCGCACGAGATGGGCCATTACCTGGCGTGCCGCTACTACGGCATCGCGGCCAGCTATCCCTATTTCATTCCCGCGCCCACCATCATCGGCACCATGGGCGCCTTCATCCGCATCCGGGAGCCCATCGTCAGCCGGCGCGCGCTGTTCGACATCGGCATTGCCGGGCCGCTGGTGGGC
>CAYVGN010000240.1:0-5423 GCA_964451215.1 uncultured Acidobacteriota bacterium | reverse complement strand
AACCGACGAAAACCGCTTCGGCGCCTAGCTGCATCACCAGGGCGGCATCGGCAGGAGTGGCAATGCCGCCGGCGGAAAAGTTGGGCACGGGGAGCTTGCCGTTACGGGCCACCCAGCGCACCAGTTCCAGCGGCGCGCCCAGCTCTTTGGACTTGGCCACCAGCTCCTCTTCCCGCAGCAGTGTCAACTGCCGGATTTCCCGGGTGATGGCCCGCATGTGGCGCACCGCTTCCACCACGTTCCCCGAACCGGCCTCGCCCTTGGTGCGGATCATGGCCGCCCCTTCCCCGATGCGGCGCAGCGCCTCGCCCAGGTTGCGCGCCCCGCAAACAAACGGCACCTTGAAGGGATGCTTGTGGATGTGGTGCTCCTCGTCGGCCGGGGTCAGCACTTCGCTCTCATCAATGAAATCAACTTCCAGCGCCTCCAGCACTTGGGCCTCGGCGAAATGCCCGATGCGTACCTTGGCCATCACCGGGATGGAAACCTTCTCCATGATGCCGCGGATGATCTTGATGGAAGCCATGCGGGCCACGCCGCCTTCCTGGCGAATGTCGGCCGGTACGCGCTCCAGCGCCATCACCGCCACCGCTCCGGCTGCCTCGGCAATCTGCGCCTGCTCGACCGAGGTCACGTCCATGATGACCCCGCCCTTGAGCATCTCCGCCAGCCCCACCTTCAGGCGAAACTGCTCGTCGGCAAAATCCAATGGTTCTGCCATAAACCTGCCCTCCCGTTCGTGCTGCCCAACCGCTCCCAGGGGTGGCCGGCTCTGTCCTGAAGAGGAGGATTCATTCTACTACACGTCGGCTCGGACGGTCTGCACCAGAAGGAGCGGAGGCGAAGGGATTGAGTGGGGGTGGCATGCAACTGTGCAGCGGCCATCCCCGCCCTCGAGTGCATGCTCTTGCCGGAGTCCGGAACCTCCGACAGGCCTTAACAACCGCCGCCACCTGCAACCTGTTATTGGCGGCCAGCCAGGGCGCGCAGGGCATTGAGATTGGGGACCAGGATGTCGCGCCCCCGGCGCTCGATGACCGCCGCCCCCTCGAACTGTCCCAGGGTCCGGGAAACCAGTTCGCGCACCGTGCCGATAACTGAGGCGATCTCCTGGTTGGTGGCCGTCAGCGTGAACTGAATCCCCTCGGGGGTGCGCCGGCCGTTCTTTTCGGCCTCGTCCAGCAGCAGGGCTGCCAGGCGGTGGCGAACGGTGCGGAACGACAGTTCCTCGATGATGGCCACCAACTGCCGCAAGCGCCGGCCCACGGCGGTCAGAACCTTCACCGGCACTTGCGGATGTTCGCGGCACAGGGCGTCGAAGTCCTGGCGGCTAAGGAAAAGCAGTTCGCTGTCTTCGACTGCCGAGACGGAGGCCGGGTAGGGACCTCCGTCGAACAGGGGTATCTCGGCGACGGTGTTGCCCGGCCGCTCGATGGCCAGTACCTGCTCGCGTCCCTCCGCGGACGACTTGAAGATGCGCACCGACCCGCGGGCCACGACGTAGAGCCCCTGAGCCGGACGGCCTTCCTCAAAGACGATCTGGTCGCGGGAAAAGTGTTTGGCCAGCAGGCGGCGGTCCAGGGCTTGCAGTTGGCGCTCATCCAGGCCGGCGAAAATCGGGACGCGACGCAGCAACTCCAGCCGTTGTTCTCCCGTCAAGGCCACGCCGCCAGCATAGCACGCCTCAGCGCCCGCCCCTGGCGGGATGGCGAAGCCAGATCCCTGTTCTCTATTCGGCCTTGCCCACAATGGTGATGCCCACCGGCAGGCCTGCACCCGACTTGGTGGGGATCCTGGCCTTCAGGATGGTGTGGCCCTGGTCGTTCGTGCCCATCGCCGGTTCAGACACCTCCTCGGGCGGCACCATCGCAAACGAGGCGGCATGCCCCGTCCCCGAAGCCTTTCGGCTCAGGCCCACCACCTCGTCGAACTTCAGGTTGACCGCCGGGTTGGCATCGGCGCCGGCAGGCACCAGCAGCACGAAGTCCCGGTATTGCGAGAGGCCGAGGTGCGCGCCGTCCATGGGCATCAGGGCATAGCGCATGCTGTAGAAGCCCGACTTGATGGGTTGGCCGCGGCAATCAGAACCGGCGGCCACAAAGCGCACCACTCCGAAAAAGCTGCCCTCCGGGATCCCCGTGTAAACGGTATCCGGCCCCGCAGATTTCGGCTCGGCACTCAACGACTTGTTGAACCACACCTCAAGGAAAGGCGCTCCCGCATCGTTGAGCACGCGAAGGCCCTGACTTACGACTACGTCCTTCAACGCGGCCGGGATTTCGCCGGGGGCAGCAACTCCCTTTTCAACCTTGAACTCGGCGAGAAGCGGAAGAGCAAGAACAGAGGCCAGCAACACCAAGGACGCCACCACGGACGACTTACGCATGCACTCCTCCCCGCAAGATAAGTTACGACTGCCCAGAATCGTCAGCGAGAAGCGAGCTTTATGTTATCACACTTCGCTGTAGCAGGCCCGGCCCGGATGGCACTTCTGGTCATCGGCGAGCTGCCCGTCGGGGCCCAGGCAAGTCTGGGTCTGCGAGCACCAGAACAGGCCGGAGCCGCCGGGGAAGGCGGGTTGCCCTTCCACCTCCACGAACATCTCCTTGGAAGTGAGGAAGCGGCAGCGGCCGTTGTGGATGATGTTCAGCGTGTCGGCCATGGCTAGACTCCTTTTGCGGCCTGCAGGATGGCACGCTTTACCGCGGTCCTGGCGAGCTGTACCTTGTAGCGGTTGCCGCTGAGCGGCTGCGCTTTGCGGACGGCCGCCTCGCCCGCCTCCGCTGCCACCTGTTCGCTGATGGTCTTGCCGTTTAGCGCCTCCTCCGCCTCCGGCGACGGCCAGGGGATGGGCGCCACGTGCCCCAGCACCACGCGGGAAGACTTCACCGTCTTGCCCTCCAGCTTCAGAGCGACGGCGGCGGCAACCAGCGGCCAGTCCAGCGCCATCTTTTGCCGAACTTCGTAAGTGGCGTTGCGTCCGGCCCCGCCCGGCACTTCGATCTCGGTCAGGATTTCATTGGGCTTCAGCACGTTTTCGCGGTCTGAGCTGTCTTTCGGGATCAGAAAGAAGTCGGCCACCGCCACCTCCCGCGGGCCCTCGGCCCCAAACAGCCGCACCTTGGCCCCGAGGGCGATCAGGGCGGGCGCCAGGCTGGAGGGGTTCACGAAATAGGCGGGGCCGCCGCCAAAGATGGCGTGGTAGCGGTTCTCCCCGTCGGGAACCAGCGGCTGGCCGCCGTCCTGGGCCAGCAGGCCGAACCCGGCGCGGTAGTACCAGCAGCGCGGCCGCTGGCACAGGTCGCCACCCACGGTGCCGCGGGCGCGGATCTGCGGGCTGGTCATGCCGTCGGCTGCCTGGACCAGGGCCGGATAGCGCTGCCTGACCAGCGGGTGGTTGGCCAGTTGCTCGATGGTCACCAGCGCCCCGATGCGCAGGCCAGCCCCCTTCGGCGCAATCCCAGACAGCTCCCGGATGCCCTTGATATCCACCACCCGGCGGGGAGTAGAAACGTAGTCCTTCATCAGGCTGATCAGGTCGGTGCCTCCGGCCAGGATCTCGGTTTCGCCCCAGCTCGAGGCCAGCAGCTTGACCGCCTGCTCCTTGGTGGTCGGACTGGCGTATTCAAAGGCCTGCATCAGGCTACCCCTCCTTTCTCCAGTGCGGCCAGCACCCGGTCGGGTGTCAGCGGCAGCGTCGAAACACGCACGCCGATGGCGTTGGCGACGGCGTTGGAGATGGCCGCGCCCGGCGAGATCACCGGCGGTTCCCCCAGCCCGATCACGCCGCGATCGTCGAAGCCCGGACCGGTCATCATGTGCACCTCGAGCGTACCGATGTCGCCGATCCCGGCCAGCTTGTAGAACTCCATGTCCGCGTTGACGAAGCGGCCGGTGACCCGGTCCAGGATGCGCTCCTCGTACAGCGCGTAGCCGACGCCCATGGTCATGGCGCCGTAGCACTGGCTTTCGGCCGTCTTCAGGTTGAGGATCAACCCGCAGTCCTGGGCGCAAACGAACTTGTTGATGGTCACAATGCCCGTCTCGACGTCCACGGAAACGTCGGCCATCTGCGCGCCACCGACGTTGGCGTCGGTCAACTGGCCCGGGCCGGGGTTCCGGCCGCGCGTGACGACCGGGTTCACGCCGATCTTGGCGCAGGCCTGCTTCCAAGAAAGGCTCTTGGCGGGATTGCCCTGCGCCTGGATCTTTCCGCCCACCGCCTCCAGTTGGTCGGGCGGGAGGCCCAGCGCCGGAGCCACCTTGGCGAAGAGCTGCTCCAGCGCGTCGAGCGAGCCGCGGCGGGTGGAAGCGCTGACGCCACCCACCGTGGTGCTCCCGCCGGAGCCCCCGGAGGGGGGATAGCGGCTGTCGCCGATGTTTAGCTTGATGGCGCTGATGGGCAGCCCGAAGGTTTCGGCCGCCGTCTCGGCGATGATGGTGCGGGTGCCGGTGCCCAGATCCTGGCTGGCCAGGGTCACCTCCACCGACCCGTCAGGATGGATCTTCACGTCGCAGTCGCTGTTGTGGCCGCGGCCGCCCCAGGTGTGGATGGAGAGGCCCAAGCCGCGCTTGATGGGGCCAGCCGCCTTAGCGTTTTCGCTCCGCGGGCGCCAGTGCTTCTTCCACTCGATCATCTCGGCGCACTTCTTCAACTCGGCCTCGTAGTCCTGGGGCCGCCCGCCCAGCACCAAGTCAATGTTCTTCAGGAAGAAGTCGAGCGGGTCCATGTTGAGCTTGGCGGCCAGGTCGTCCAGCGCGGTCATGGTCAGCAGGCAGGCCTGGGGATGGTTGGGAGCGCGCCAAGCGCGCGCTGCCGCGGCGTGGACAGGGATGCCGGTGTAACGGGTCCGCATGTTGGGGATCTTGCGGAAGACGTAGGGGAGCGGCGGCGCTGCCCCGCGGTCCGATGGCCCGGCCGTTCCCCAAGCCTCGCTGTCCCAGGCAATGAGCCGGCCGTCCTTGGTGGCAGCGACCTTGATGCGGGCATAGTCGGAGGGCCGGTTGCCGGCCAGCGCCAGATCGGCCGTGCGGTCCAGCATGAACTTGACCGGGCGCCCGGTCGTCTTGGCCAGCCGGGCCGCCTCGACGCCCCAAAAATCTGGGCCGAACTTGCTGCCAAAGCCGCCTCCCATGTGGTCGCAGCGGACGCGCACCTTGGCGGCCTCGATGCGCAGCGGCTTGGCGAACTGATCCACGCACCCGGTCACGGCTTGCGTGCTAACCCAGGCCGTCAGTTCGTCCCCGCTCCACTCAGCCACCGTGCCGTGGGCTTCCGAGGTGCAGTGCACGATGGAGGAGGCGCCGTACTCGCCTTCCGACACCACCTCGGCTTCGCGGAAAGCCTTTTCGGGATCGCCGGTGATCTGGGCGTCCTGCGGCTTGGCGCGGCTGCCGGCTTCCTCCAGGTTGGCTTCCTTGAC
>CAYVGN010000239.1:460-5450 GCA_964451215.1 uncultured Acidobacteriota bacterium | reverse complement strand
GGTGGCGGCGAGCCCGGCCATCGCCAGGCCCATCTGGAACTGGCTGTAAAGGAACTTCGGCATCCAGGAGAGCAGGACGACGGCAACAAAGTTTGCGCACAGGAAGGCGCCCAGCAGGATCAGAACCGTCGGCGTCTGCCCCACCATCCGCAGGAACTCCCGCAAGGGCAGGCGGGCGGCCCTGGCTTCCCGCGCCCCCGCCACTTCGGCGAAGTCGGCGGCGCCCCGCTGGGGCTCGATGACCAGCTTGTGCAGCACCACGCCGAGAAGGATGCCCAGGCCGCCGAACACAAGGAAGGACCAGCGCCAGCCGTAGTACTGGCCGATGGCCCCGGCGAAGAAGCCCCCGGCGATGGTGCCGATGTAGACGCTGGTCTGGTGCAAGCCCATGGCCCGTGAGCGGGTGGCCTTGCCGTGGTAGTCGCCGATGAGCGACATCGAAGCGGGATAGTAGAACGTCTCTCCCAGCCCCTCGGCCGCCCGGAACAGGAACAGGTGGCGAAAATTGCGGGACAGCGCCGTGGCCATGCAGATGACGCTCCAGGCATGCAGCCCGGCCAGGATGGCGGTCTTGCGGCGGACGCGGTCCACCACCGCCCCGGCGAACGACGCCCCCAGCCCATACACCCAGGCGAAGGAAGAGCCCAGCAGGCCCAGTTCGACCGGGGTCAGCCCCATCTCCTTCTCCAGCAGCGGGAAAACGGAGAAGATGGCCTGGCGATCGGCGTAGTTGAAGAACGAGATCCACCACAGCATCCCCACCACGTACCACTTGTAGCGGGGACCCGGCGGGCGCCGCCGCGGTTCTGCCGGCTCAGCGGGCCTGCCGGCTGCGATCTGGCCCAAAGGCAGGTTCTCCATGGTTGCTGCTCACCGCGGCAAGGCTGCGCGCATCGGGCGCGGCTTCATCCCGGGCAGACACGTTGATGCGCCGTTGCCAAGACTGCTCAAACGGCGCGCACATCATATCCCAGGGCCGGCGGCGGACCGGTGCTAAACTACGCCGACGCCAACCCCAACCGAGCGAGGATCAGACACCGATGTTTCGATGCCACCCTGTCAACCGGTTCACCGCGATTGTTTTCTCCTTCCTGTTTTCGCTGGCCTGTCCGGCCGCTGCGCTGGACCTGGCCAGGGCCGTAGTGCTGGCTCCGGCCCGGCTCACCAAACCCGAGAGCAAGGCGGTCGAGATGTTGGTGGAGGAGGTGGAGGAGCGGGCGCAGATTCGCTGGCCGGTCGTCCACTCCCGGCCTTCTGAGCCGGTGCCGGTCATTGTGGTGGGCCCGGGTTCGGCCCTGGCTGGCTTGCTTCCCAAGGGCGCCGGGCAATCCGGCACCACGCCGGGCCCGGCATCCGGCCTGAAGCAAGGGGCCGAGGGCTACCGGATCTGGGTGGAGAGCGCCAGGGGCGCGCCGGCGGTCTTTGTGGCCGGAAACGACTCGCGCGGCGTACTGTTCGGCGTGGGGCGCCTGCTGAGGGAACTGCGCATCGAGAAGCGCAGCGTCACCCTGGCGGACAACCTGAACGTGGCCACCGCCCCCAGGTACCCGCTGCGCGGGCACCAGCTCGGCTACCGGCCCAAGACCAACTCCTATGACGGCTGGACGCTGCCCATGTGGGAGCAGTACATCCGCGACCTGGCTGTGTTCGGCACCAACGCGGTGGAACTGATCCCTCCCCGCTCCGACGACGACGCCGACAGCCCGCACTTCCCCCTGCCTCCCATGGAGATGATGGTCGGGATGTCACGGCTGCTCAGCGACTACGGCCTGGACGTCTGGATCTGGTATCCGGCCATGGACAAGGACTACTCCGATCTGAGGACGGTGGAGTTGGCCCTGCGCGAATGGGGTGAGGTCTTCCAGAGGCTGCCGCGCATTGACGCCGTTTTCGTGCCGGGCGGGGACCCGGGCCACACCGAGCCGAAGCACTTGATGCCGCTGCTGGAGAGGCAGACGCGGGTGCTGCGCCGCTACCATCCGCGAGCGCAGATGTGGGTCTCCCCGCAGAGCTTCAGCCGGGAGTGGATGGACCAGTTTCTGGAGATCCTGCGGAAGGAGCAGCCGGGATGGCTCAGCGGCGTGGTGTACGGGCCGCAGGTGCGGATGAGCCTGGCAGAGCTGCGGGCGGCGGTGCCAGCCAACTATCCCATCCGCCATTACCCGGACATCACGCACAGCCGGCAGTGCCAGTACCCGGCGCCGGAGTGGGACGTGGCCTACGCCGTGACCGAAGGCCGCGAGGGCATCAATCCCCGGCCCCTCGGTCAGGCCCGCATCTTTCGGCTGACCCAGCCCCACACCATTGGTTTCCTGGCCTACTCGGAGGGCTGCAACGACGATGTGAACAAAGCCGTCTGGAGCGCCCTGGGCTGGGACCCCGACGCCGACGTGACCGACATCCTGCGCCAGTACAGCCGCTACTTCCTGGGCGCGCGCTACGCCGACAGCTTTGCCCAGGGGCTGCTGGCGCTGGAAAGGAACTGGCAGGGGCCGCTCCTGACCAACGAGAACGTGTACACCACGCTGGCGCAGTTTCAGGCCATGGAGAGGGCGGCCACGCCGCAGGACCTGCTGAACTGGCGCTTCCAGCAGGCTCTCTACCGCGCTTACTACGACGCCTACAACCGCGCCCGCCTGCTCTACGAGACATCGCTGGAGGAGCGGGCCATGGCCTGCCTGCGGCAGGCGAGGAAAATCGGCTCGCTCGCAGCGCTCTCCGAGGCCGAAAGGGTCCTGGAGCAGGCGGTGACCCGTCCCGTCTCCCAGGACTGGCGCGCCCGCGTGTTTGAGCTGGCCGAGGCGCTCTACCAGAGCATCCGGATGCAGTTGAGCGTGGAGCGCTACAAGGCCATCTCCGTCACGCGCGGCGCCAACCTCGACTCGATTGACGTCTCCCTCAACAATCGTCTCTGGCTGAAGCACGGGTTCGCCCGGCTGCGCCAGCTCCCGCAGGAGGCGGACCGGCTGGCGGGAATCGAGCAAATCGTGAACTGGAGCAACCCCGGCCCGGGCGGCTTCTATGACGACCTGGGGGATCCGTCGCGGCAGCCGCACCTGGTGAAGGGCCCCGGCTTCGACGAAGACCCCGCCTTTCTGCGGTCCGCGCTGGTGGGGTTCGGGCCGACCGGGGAGGCTGCTTCGCCCTGGCGCCGGTCCTGGTGGGCCCACGCTGAATCCCTCAATGACGCGCCCCTGCAGATGCGCTACGCGGGCCTCGATCCCGCCGCGCGATACAAGCTGCGGGTCGTCTACGCCGGCGACACGCCGACCCGGGAGATCCGGTTGGTGGCGGGCGACGGCGTTGAGGTCCACCCGTTGCTGAAGAAGCCGTCACCCATACAGCCCCTGGAGTTCGACATCCCGGCCCAGGCGATCCGGAACGGCGAGTTGACGCTGGCCTGGACGCGGCAGCCCGGCTTGGGCGGCAACGGCCGCGGCTGCCAGGTTTCTGAAGTCTGGCTCATCAAGAAGTAGCCTGCCTCGCCTGAACCACCAAGAGCGAGGCGTGACCCCGCCGCGGCAGGGGAACGCACAGCAAGGCAAGTAAGTGGTCGGCTCATCGCCGCGGCCCCCAGCGAGAGACCGGTTGCGCCTTGCGGTCCTTGTAGACTTTCTCGTAGCCCTGGTCGGGGTCGAACACGCGCACGGTGTAGGTCCCGTCTTTGAACAGGGCGGCGGTGAACGAGCTTCCCTGGATTCGGACGGTGTAGACGGTCTCGCCGCTGGACTGGTCAATCACCTGCACGACCGGATCAACGAGGCCCGGGGTGTTGATCGCTTCCAGCGCCCAGCCCTTGCGGGGCATGCCGTTGTCGAGCTGGTGGATGGTGATAGGCCAGCCGGGGTAGGGGCGGGCGCCGGGCTGCGACGGGTCCACCCAGCGCGGCCAGTTGGCGATGATGATCCGGCGGGTGTTGCGGTCGAAGGTGTTGATGCCGTAGCCGGGGGCGCGCCGGTGGATGGCTCTCGGCTCCGCGGCCACTTCGGCGGGGTTGGAGACGGCGTGCACGGTCACCTTGTTGCCGAAGCCGTCGAGGAACTCGCCGGTGTAGCGGGGGCTGGCAGGCTTGCGGTTGCGGCCGGGCTCGGGCGGGAACCAGCGGCGCGGCCAGACGTTGGCCACGGACGGGACGCAGAGGGCCCAGGCGGCGTCGTTCCACTCTTCGATGCCGTACTGCACGGTGCTGCCCAGGTGCTGGTCGCCGGAGATGTGGAAGGCGAAGCTGCGGCGCAGGGCGCGCAGCGCCTGGTTGCGCGGCGTCTGCGGCCACCCGTTGGAATCGTGGTCCTGGACCGGCGCTTCACCCTCGGCGTACTCGCCCGGCTTCAGGATGGCCAGCTTCGGCGTCACGTCGTCGCCCCTGGCGCCACGGGGCAGCGTGGCGACATTGGCCCACAGCGTCTGGGAGATGACCACTTTCATCCAGGCGTCGCCGCTCCAGTCGGCCGCCCACTGGTTGAGGAAGCTGATCTGGCGCGGGCCGAGCAGTTGCGCGCCGGGCACGTCGCCATCCCGGGCGGCGTCGTAGTCGGGGTTCTGTGCCCAGCCGTTGATGATCTGCGCCTTCGGCAGCAGCTCCTTGGGGGCCGACTTCCACTTGCGGTCCTCGATGATGGCGAAGCTGATGCCGCCGTAGAGCATGGGCCCGTAGTAGACGGTGATGCCCTGTTCGACGGGCGTGGGATCGTAGGGGTCGGCCATGTGGCTGGTCTGGGTGCGCTGCACCATGTTGACCCAGGCGGCGGGCATGAGGTAGCCACCCTGATCCTGGCCGGCGAACCCCTCGCCCTCGGCATGCCGCCCGCCGGCACCCCACAGATTGCCGTGGTAGACATCGTGGTCGTCGGGCAGGCAGACGGCGGGGATGTCCCGGAGCAGGTCGCGGTACTCCCAGCCGAACAGGTACCACTTGCGCAGGTAGTCGAGCGTGGCGGCCTCGAGCGGCGTGCGCTCGATGCCGTAGTCGCCGACACGCTCGTAAATATTG
>CAYVGN010000239.1:0-450 GCA_964451215.1 uncultured Acidobacteriota bacterium | reverse complement strand
CCGGTGTAAACGAGCAGGTCCGGCCGGAAGTAGCGGACGTGCCGCACCACGTCGGCGTGGGGGAAGCCGAGGTCGTTGTTGCCGGTGAAGGCGGCCACCACCAGGTGCACCTTGCCCCGCGGGTCCTTGCGGATGGTGCCCTGGAAGAAGTAGTCCTGCGGTCGGCCGCTGCCCTCCGGCAGCGTGCAGGCGAGGCGGTAGGGCGTGTCCCGGGTGTCGTCCCAGTTAGGAACGCGGAAGGTGCCGGTGCGCGCCATGGGATCCACGGTGGTGGTGGCGATGGTGCGCCAGGGCGCGCCAGCGGCGGCCCTGGTCTGGAGGCGCACCTGCTGCGGGTCGTTGCCCACCGGGGCCATCTGCGCGGTCAGCTTCAGCACCTTGCGGCTGAGCGTGTGCAGGGCAAACAGGATTGGGCCGAAGGCGCGTTCCTCGTGGGCAGCCACCTTGCTC
>CAYVGN010000238.1:0-5452 GCA_964451215.1 uncultured Acidobacteriota bacterium | reverse complement strand
GAGATCTAGTACGGTCTCGTGGGCTCGGAGATGTGTATAAGAGACAGGGACGTTGCCCGCCACGGTCTCGATCTTCGGCCCCTGCGCCGCCACGCTGTTCTGCACCGACCGCTGCGCCGACTCGATGGCCGCCTGCAGCTTGTTGACCGTGTCGGTGGACTGCTCCACCAGTTGGCGCAACATACCCATGCGCTCGTCCATGGCGCTGCGCAGATCGCGCAGGTCCGCCTCCAGCCGGGCTACCGCCGTCTGGATCTGAATGATCTCCTTGGCCACCGGGTAGACGGGGGTACTGAGGACCGCCAGGATCGCCAGCGCCGCCATGATCAATACAAACCGTTTCACGCTAAGCCTCCCACGAACACAGGGACCAGCGCCAAGCGACAGGCCTCGGCCCCATGTCTCTGCTGGCTTGTCCCTGGTCACCTCTGACGTATGAAAATGCCGAAGGCAGAAGGCCGGCCTCGGGCCGCCCCCTGCCTTCTGCTTGCCGCCTTTCGTGTTTCACCGGGCCAGGAGGAAGTGGGCGCGACGGTTGCGCTGCCAGCACTCTTCGTTCGACTCGGTGCACACCGGACGTTCCTTGCCGTAGCTGATGGTGCGGATCCGGCTGCCGTCAATGCCCAGCGAGACCAGGTATTCGCGCGCGCTGTTGGCGCGCCGGTCGCCCAGGCCCAGGTTGTATTCGGCCGACCCACGCTCATCGCAATGGCCTTCTATTACGATATGCGCGTTCGGATGCTGGCGCAACCAGTCAGCGTCCTGCTGGAGGACAGGGACGCCGTCGGGCCGAATGTCGGACTTGTCGAAGTCAAAGTAGATGTCGCGGACGCTCCCCTCGAACGACCGCCCGATGTCCACCTCCTGGGGCGGCGGCGGCTCGGGGGGCACCGGGCGCGGGTTCACGGTGACCCGGACGCTGGCCTCAGCCGATCCGCCCGCGCCCTTGGCCAGGATGCGATAGGTCATGGACTCGTAGGGCGAGACGGTGAGGGTGCCTTGCGGCGGCACCTGCCCCAGCCCTGGCTCCAGGTTCAGCGTGGTAGCGTTGGTGGACTTCCACTCCAGGGTGGTGGACTGGCCGCGCTCGATGGTGGTCGGCGTCGCCGTCAGGCTCACCGTAGGCTGGGGCGCCTCCGGGCGCGGTGGAGGCGGCGGCGGCAGCGGCTTGGGCGCTGGCGCCTTCTTCTTGCAGGCCACTCCTGCGGATAAGAACAGCAACAAGATGACGCCCAAAACCCGGTGATCTGGCTTCATGGTCTTTGCTTGCCTCCTTCTCGGTTTCCACCGGCGGGCTCAGCGTGCGCTCCACACCGGAGAAGTGTTTTCGCCGGCCGTGGTCAAGGCGCGGACCTTGCTGCCGTCGGCCAGCATGCTGAAAATCTGCTTGCCCCCCTTGCGGTCCGATTCAAACACGATGTGGCGGCCATCGGGGGAAAACCAGGGGTGCTCGTTGCGCCCGGCGCCGTGCGTCAGTTGCACCAGTTGGCCGCTGGCCACGTCCATGAGAAAGATATTGTAATTGCCGGGGGCAAAGCCGCGGGTCCAGGAGAAGGCCAGGATCTGGCCGTTGGGGGCCCAGGCGGGGGTGACCGCGTCGCCCTCGCCCCCGCTCAGCTTGCGCACGTTCGACCCGTCCGCGTCCATCACGTACACCTGCGGCAGGCCGCCGCGGTCGCTGACGAAAGCGATCTGCGCGCCCGTCTTCGGGTTCCAAACCGGCGTGATGTCCACGCCGCGGGAGCTGGTCAGGCGCCGCAGGTTGCGCCCGGAGTCGTCCGTCGCGTAAATCTCCGGATCATGGGTCAGCGAGGAGCAGAAGGCCAGGCGGCGGCCGTCCGGCGACCAGGCCGGCGTGGTGTTCAGGCCGCTGCTCGGGTTCTGAAACGGCAGCCGTCGCAGGCTCGCCAGCGACAGCACAAAGATCTGCGGATTGCCTGCCCAGTAGCTGGTGAAAGCCAGTTGGGTGCCGTCGGGCGAAACGGCCGGCGTCAGCGACAGGCTGCCGTACTGCGTCACCGGGCGCTGGTTGGCCCCGTCGTAGTCCATCGCCCAGATCTCCTTCACCGCCCCTGCCTTGCGGACGAAGTAGATCTTTGATTCGGCGATGCCGGGCAGGCCGCCGCCCAGCCGTTCCAGGATGGCGTTGGCGAAGCGGTGGGCGATGGCGCGCGCGCCCGGCTCGGTCGCCGGGTTGGTGTAGCGGCGCGCCAGCACCTCTGGTCGGGCCGCCCCGCTCACATCGTAGAGGTAGCCCTCAATCACTAGTTGCCCGGCGCTGAGATAGGCGTTGCCGAAGGCCAGCACCTGCGCGTTAACCGGCGGCCCCGCCCAGGCTCCCATCGCCCCGGGCACCGTCAAGTCTGGCGGCCGCCCCGGCAGCACCAGCGGATAGAAGCTCTTGCTGACCAGGTCGAAAATCCCCGCCCCGGCGTAGTCCAGGTCGTTCCACAGCACCTCGTTGAAGACGCGCAGCGAAGGAGCGACGTCGGCGCCCGCCGGCCGGAAATCGGCCACCGCCAGCTTCAGCGGCTCCAGCTTCAGGTCAATCCCGAAGCGGATCACGTCCTGGCGCTGTGACTGCTGAGGCCCGGCCCTTGGACCTGCCGCCTTCAAGCCCGCGATCGCCAGCAGGCACAGCAACGCAGCCGACAGCCCAGGCGCCACTCGCCGCGGCCAGCAGCGCAGAGTCGGTCGAAAGCGGCCGTCCGCTCTGTTGCGGCCGCGGCTCGGGTGCTTAAGCCCAGGGCACGGCATTCTGCTCATCTGCGGAATTCGAACCATACCTCCACGTGGACGCCGGAACCGGGGTAGTCGCGCGGCAGCGGGGGCAGGTGCGCATCGGCCCCCACGTCGCTGCGCCCGCTGCAGGCCTGCACGGCGCGCAACGCCTCGCGGTCAATGGAGGGGAAGTTGCTGGAGGTGGCGATCCGCTCCTGGCGCATGATCCCGTCGCGCACGATGTCGAACTCGACGTAGACCCGCGGAGCCGAGCGGATGGCCGGGTCCACGCGGCTGCGGTCCCAGTGCCGGGTGATGCACTCCCGAACCGCGCGCACGTACCAGGCGTAGAGCGAGCCGAATTCGCCGCTGAAGCCGATGCCGCCCGACCCCTGGCCGGTGACCATGCCATACATCGCCGAGGAGACGCGGCCGCTGCTGGTCGTGCCCGGAATCGCCCCCTCCGGCAACTGCCGGCCGAGCTGCGCCAGTTCTCTTTCCATCTGGCGGCGTTCCAGATCGCTGATTCTCTTCTTCAGCTCCTTCTCTGCCAATTGCAGTTCCCGCGCCGAAGGCCCGGGCGGCGGTGTCCTTTCCGGCGACTTCAACTCGGCCGGGTGCAGTTCAGGGGTAGCAGAGGCCAGGGGATTTTCCGGGCCGAGGCTGGGCGGAAGCGGCACGCTGGGCGCCAGATTGACTGGGATGGCCCTGCCCCCGCCATATCCCTCCTCGCCCCACACCTCGCCGTGCTGCGGCCGCACCAGCACCCCGGCGAAGAGCGCAATGCCAAAAAGGATGCCGTGCAGGACCATGGAGAAGGTCAGCGGCTTCTTCAGGCTTTCGCGCTCGCCGGCCGGGGGCTCCGGCCCGGTTCGGAATTTGACCCGCAGCTTCACTTGCGCTTGCCTTGCACCCCGGGTGTAGGGGCGCGTCGCAGACCCTCCCTACCTTTCCCCAGGCGGTTTCTCCAGCGGCTTGGTCACCACGGAGATGTTCTTGATCCCTGCCGCGTACATCTCATCCATGACCGTGGCCACCGTGCCGAAGGGCACCTCGCGGTCCGAACGCAGGAAGACCGCCTGGCGCCCGGGGTCGCGCAGCGCCCGCTGCAGCCGCCGGCCCAGGTCGTGGATGTTCACCGGCTCGCTGCCGAGGAAGAGCCGCTGCTGGCGGTCAATGGAAACGATGGCGCGCTCCTGGGTGATCTCGCGGACGGTGCGCGTCTGGGGCAGCTCCACGTCGATGCCCGACTCCAGCACCGGCGCCGTCACCATGAAGATGATCAGCAGCACCAACACCACGTCCACGAACGGCGTCACGTTGATGTCCGACAGCGATGTCTGGGTGCGGCTTTGCTGGTTCGTGAAAGCCATGACAGCTCCGAATCGGGAATGCCGAACTTGCAATGCGGGGCGTTCAGAGCTGAGCCTTGCTCATCCAGCAATCCGCATTCCACAATCCGCATTCCGCAATCAAACCACTCGCTCGCTCCAGGTAGCGTAGTTCCGCTCCGCCACGTTCAGGAACTCCATGCTGAAGTTGTCCATCCGCGCGCCAAAACCCCGCAGGGCGTGGAGGAAGTAGTTGTAGAAGACGACTGCGGGAATGGCCACGAAAAGGCCGGCGGCGGTGGTCACCAGCGCCTCGGCGATGCCGGGGGCGACGGCGCGGATGGTGGCGGCGCCGACGGTTCCCAGGCCGTGGAACGCGTCCATGATGCCCCAGACGGTCCCGAACAGGCCGATGAAGGGGGTGACCACCCCGGTGGTGGCCAGCCAGCTCAGCATGCGCTCCATGTGGGTCAACTGCTCGGTGGCCGCGATCTGCAGCGCCCGCTCGACCGCCACCAGGTTGGTGCCCTGCAACTGGCCGGTGTGCGCCGGCCCGGAGATCTGGTTGCGTAACTCCTGGTAGCCGTACTCGAAGACCGCCACCAGCGGGCTGGGCTGGAACTGCTCGCTGATCGCGTCCAGGTCGGAAAACTTCTGGCTGCGGCGAAAGGCGCGAAGAAAACGCTCGCTCTCGGCCCGGGCGCGCCGGAAACGCTGCCATTTGGCAAAGATAACCGCCCAGGAGAAGATGGAGAATGCCAGCAGAATCAGCAGCACCCCTTTGGCCACCCAGCCCGACCGGGCGATCAGGCTGAGGACTTCGGTGCCGCCCACCAGAACGAGAAGCGGAAGACGCGACAATTTTGCTCCCTGCCGGCTAACAAGCTAAAGTAACACAGAATCAGGCGGCAGGCGCCAGGTGGCAGGTTCGAGGTTCGATCCTTGCCACCTCGGTGTGCTAGACTTCGGCCGCAGCGGCCGCCACGCTGTCTCCATGCTTCAGCAGTTACACATCGAGAACTACGCGCTGATCGAGCGCCTGGCGCTGGAGTTCGGCCCCGGCCTGAACCTGCTGACCGGCGAGACCGGCAGCGGCAAATCTATCGTGGTGGACACGCTCGGCCTGCTGCTGGGCGGCAGGTCCTCGCCGGAAACCATCCGCGCCGGCGCCGAGCGCGCGGTCGTCTGCGGCCTCTTTCAAACGGCGCCGTCGCACGAGCTGCGCCGCGCGGCCGAGGAGTTCGGCCTGGAGCTGGAAGAGGGCGGCGAACTGCTGTTGAAACGCGAGATCCACCTCTCCGGGCGCACCCGCGCCTTCATCAACGACCGCCCGGCCACGGTGGCGGCCCTGCGCGCGCTCAGCGCCTGGCTCGGCGACATCCACGGACAGAACGAGCAGC
>CAYVGN010000237.1:0-5463 GCA_964451215.1 uncultured Acidobacteriota bacterium | reverse complement strand
GCTCGACTTCGCGGCGCCGCACGGTCCCCCCCTCCACCACCAGCACCGTACCGCGCGTCGGATCGGCGGCGCGCAGCACGGCCGCCAGCGGCAGCAGCAGGGCGTTGCGGCGGACGCCGGTGCGGATGCTGCCGCGGACGAACATGCCCGCCTTCAGCCGGCGGTTTGGGTTCGGCACGCCTACCCGCACCTTGATCGAGCGGCTTTGCTCGGTCAGCGCCGGGGCCAGCTTCAGCAGCCTGCCGGTGAACGTCTCGCCGGCAAACGCGTCCACCGCAAAGCGAACCGCCTGGCCCGGGCGCAAGCGGGCCAGCTCATGGGAGGGGACGGTGGCCTCCAGCTCCATCTGCAAGTTGTCCACCAGCCGCACCAGCGTGGCGAAGGTATCCAGGTAGATGCCGGCATTCTGGAGGTGGGCCTGGACCTCGCCGCTGATAGGGGCGCGGATCAGGCAGTCGCGCAGGCGCTTTTCGGCCAGGGCCAGCACCTGGCGCGCCTGCTCCAGTTGCGCCTCGGCCAGCCGGAGCTGGGCGCGGGCGTCGCGGGCGGCCCACTCGGCGGCCTGGAAGTCCTTGACGGTGATGCCGCCGGACGCCTGGACATTGCGGGCCCGCTCCAGTTCGCGGTCGGCGTGCTGGAGAGCGACGCGGGCACGCTCCAGGCCTGCTTCGGCCACGGCGACGGCGGCGCGGGCCTGCTGCTGGGCCAGCCGGTAGTTGGTGTCCTCGAGCCGCGCCAGCACCTGCCCGCGCGTCACCCACTCCCCCTCGCGGGGCGGCGCCTCCACCAGCCGCCCCGGCTGCTCCGTCTTCACGTCCACCTGCACGGTCGAGAGCAGCGAGCCGGTGATGGGGATGCTGGATTCCACGTCGCGAACCTCGGCGCGCAGCACCCGCACCTGCACCGGCTCCGACGGATCGGCGGCCGAAGAGGACGCCCCGCGGTCGCGCCTACAGCCCGCCCCCAGCAACAGCAAAAGCAAAAGGCAGTAAACAGAGGCGCGACCCGCCGCGGCGGGCAGCGCACGCGAACCGGATATTCTGCCCGCTTCCTGCGGGCCGCCCGGCTGTGGGCGGCGAACTGGAGCGGACAAAAGTGGGATCGGTCTCATGGACGAACTTCGCTTTCCGAAGCCAGCACCGGACGGCCCAGCACCCAGCGCGCGCGGGCCACGCCCAGCGCGTGGTCATAGAGGCCCTGCAGGTAGTTGGTGCGCGCCCCGGCCAGCGCCACCTGCCCGTCCACCACGTCCAGAGTGGTGGCCGCGCCGTAGCGGTAGTTGTTCTGCATCATGGCCAGGACGCGCTCGGCCTGGCGCACGTTGAGCTCGGTGGCTTCCACCGTCTTCTCCGCGCGGCGGAGCTCGTCCAGCGCCTGTTGCACCTGCAAGCGGACGGCGCTCTCCTGCTGGTCGAGCGAGAGGCGGGCGATGCGCCGGGCGGCCACCGCCTGGGTCAGCAGGCCGCTGCGCCGCCCGCCGTCAAAGACCGGCAGGCCGAACTCCAGCGAGAAGCTCCAGCGGGTGAAACCGGAGTTGAGCAGGTTTTCCGGGGCCCGCGCCGACATGCCGTAGCGCCCCTTCAGGTCCAGGCGCATGCGGCTCTCGGCCTGGGCCAGCCGCTCTTGCATCTCCGACTCGCGGTCCAGGATGCGCAGGCGGGAGATTTCCGGGCGGCGGCGGAGCGCTTCCCGCGCCAGCGCCTCCAGGTCCCGTTCCTTCCAGGGGCGGTAGTCGAAGCCCCCGCGCGTTTGCAGCGGCGCCTGCGGGTCGCGCACCAGCAGGTGGTTGAGGGCGGCGCGCCCCTGCACCACCGCGTTTTCCGCCCGGATCAGGTCGGGCCGGGCATTGGCCAGGCCCACCTCGGAGCGCAGCACGTCCACCTCGGTGGCGTCGCCAGCGGCAAAGCGGCTGCGCACCACCTCCAGGTGCTTCTCCTTCTGGGCGAGGGTGTCGTGGGCCACCTGGCGGCGCTCCTGGGCCAGCAGCAGGTCGTAGAAGGTCTGCACCACTTCCAGCGTCACGTCCTGCTCGACCCGGTCCAGGTCGTTGTGCACGCCTTCCAGTTCCAGCGTGGCCAACTGCACTGCGGTGCTCACCTTGCCGGCCGTGTACAGCGGCTGCGACAAGGTGAGGGCGTAGTCGAACAGGTTAGCGCCCCGCGGCACCAGTGCGTTGCGGAAGTCAGCCGGGATGCGGTCGAAGCTGCTGCTGTTCAAGAGGGACGGGTCGCGGAAGCGTAGCGCGGTGGCCTCGATCTTCAGGTTGGGGAAGGCCTGGGCCCTCACCTCGCGAATGCGGCCTTTCAGCGCCTCCACCTGCTGGCGGGCTTTCTGCACCTCGCGGTTCCGCTCCAGCGCCAGCCGGACCGCGTCCTGGACGGTGAGCGCCTCGGCCTCAGCCGCCCTATCACCCGCCTGAGCCGACGGCCCAAGGCACAGCAGAAAAACAAAAGCAACCGATAGCCATCTCATGGTTCCTGAGTCCCGCATTTTGCAGAACCGCTGGCGGGCGCCGGCGGCCCTGCTGTTCTGGTCACGCAGCCGGACGGGCGTCGCAGCCGGCCAGGATCACCTCCACGCAGCGGCGGGCCCGCTCGGCCGTCAGCCACGGCCGGCCCTGCACCAGCCAACCCAGCGTGTAAATGTGGCTGAGCCCCAGAATCCCCACGGCGATCTCCCGGGGATTGCCGCGCAGCTCCCGGCGGCGCACGCCTTCGCGGGCGATTTGCTCCAGCACCCGCAGCTCTTCCTCCACGCAGGCCACCACGCCCTCGGCCTCCACCACCGGCTCCGGGGCGAACACCACCCGGTAGAGCAGCCGCAGCAGTTCCGGTTCGCGCCGGGTGAAGAAGAAGTCGTTGTCCACCACCGCCACCAGCCGCCGCCGGGCCTCTCCGCGCTGCTCCGCCGCGCGCAGCAGGCCTTCCCGGTAGCTCTCCAGCGACTGCGTCACGAGCTGGCGGAACAGCTCCTCCTTCCCTCCGAAGTAGTGGTAAAGGACCGGCTTGGTCACCCGGGCGGCGCGGCACAGCTCCCGCGTGCTGGTGCCGGCAAAACCATTCTCCGCAAACAGGCGGATGGCCGCCCGGCGGATCTTCTCCCGCGTGTTGCGGTGGGCGGACTTGCGCGGCCGAGCCATCGCCGACTCCCTGGTAACAATAATATACCGACCGGTAAGTATATAGGATAGAAACCGCGCTGGTGTCAAGTCCACCGACTCGCCATAGAGAGGTTCCTCAGCGGCCCGCAGCCGGGCCTTGCTGAAAACCATGGCCCCGGACCGGAAGATGTCTCCTGGTTCGTGATAGCCTGTTGGCGCGATGTTGCCCCTTATCGGCACGAGGAATCGGCTTGTCCAGCGGGCCGTTGACGGCCAACAGCGGATTCCTCACTTCACTCGGAATGACAAGCGGTGGAGGCGCTCCACACCGGGAGGAATTCATGCTCGATTACGAGTTGACCGGGGACCAGCGGGCGATGCGCGACCTGGCGCGCGAGATTGCCGAGAAGGAGATCCGGCCGGTGGCGCCGCAATACGACCGCACCGGTGACTTCCCCTGGCCTATCGTGCGCACCCTGGCCCAATGCGACCTGTTCCGGGTGTTCATCCCCGAGGAATACGGCGGGATGGCGGGCGGGACGCCGACGATGAACATGGTGCTGGTGACCGAGGAGTTGTCGCGGGCCTGCGCCGGCATCGCGCTGGCCTTCGCCGGCATGGCGCTGGGCGCCATGCCCATCCTGCTGGCGGGCAGCGAAGAGCAAAAGCGCCGCTTCCTGCCCGCCATCGCCGCGGGCGAGCGCTTGGCGGCGTTTGCGCTCACCGAGCCCGAGGCCGGCTCCGACGCCGGCGCCATCCGCACCACCGCCCTGCGCGAGGGCGACGGCTACGTGCTGAACGGCACCAAGCAGTGGATCACCAACGGCGGTGAGGCGGAGATTTACACCGTGATCGCCCTGACCAACCCGGCCAAGGGCCCGCGCGGCGCCAGCGCCCTGATTGTGGAGCGGGGCACGCCCGGGTTCAGCTTCGGCAAGAAGGAAGACAAGCTGGGCATCCGCGCCTCCGCCACCCGCGAGCTGATCTTCCAGGACTGCCGGGTCCCGGCCCAGAACCTGATCGGCCGCGAAGGCACCGGCTTTATCACCACCATGCGTACCTTCGACGCCTCGCGGCCCGGGGTGGGCGCGCAGGCGCTGGGGATCGCCCAGGGCGCGCTGGACCTGGCCGTGGAGTATGCCTGCAACCGCCGCCAGTTCGGCGCCCCGGTCTCCTCCTTCCAGGGCCTGCGCTTCATGCTGGCCGACATGGCCATGAAGATTGAAGCGGCCCGCGCCCTGGTCTACGCCACCGCTCGCTACATCGACTCCTCCCCCCAACAGCGGCCCACCAAGTACGCCGCCATGTGCAAGTGCTTCGCCGCCGACGTGGCCATGGAAGTCACCACCGACGCCGTGCAGGTCTTCGGCGGCTACGGCTACATGCGCGACTACCCCATCGAGAAGTACATGCGCGACGCCAAGATCACCCAGATCTACGAGGGCACCAACCAGATCCAGCGCGACGAGATCGGCAAGATCCTGATCGGCGAATACCACTCCCGCAAGCCTCGCGCCGTCAAAGCCGCGTCGTAGCAAGGGTCAGGTTTCAGGGCACACGTCCAACCTGCCTTCGCTGTTGCCTTCAATTCCCCAGCCAGTGCTGCGGGCATCCGGCCGAGTTCTGCCGTCTGCCCCACGATGTTCCAAGCAGCGCTCGACAAAGCCCAGCGCCGCCTTGAACACCTTCAGCGTCCGGCCCATCTCGCCCAGGAACTCGCCGGTGATCTCGTGGCCGGACAGCCAGGCCCACGATCCGTCCTGCTCGATGGTCTGGGGCACCTGCCCCTTTCTGTCCTAGACCACCTGCTGCCAGCGGCCGCTGTCGCGCGGCGGGTAGCAGCTGCGATTCGACTCGGTTGGGGCCTTGCCGCGATGATTTGCGGTACTATAGCGCCTCAACCATGCGACTTGCACCCGTTGATTACACCATCATCGTGGTCTATTTCGCGTTCGTGCTGGGCATCGGCTGGATGCTGAGGAAGTACATGCTGACCAGCGCGGACTTCTTCCTGTCGGGCCGGCGCATCCCGAGCTGGATCACCGGCCTGGCGTTCCTCTCGGCCAACCTGGGAGCGCTGGAGATGATGGGCATGGCGGCCAGCGGGGCCAAGTACGGCATGCTGACCAGCCACTTCTACTGGGTGGGCGCCATCCCCGCCATGGTCTTCGTGGGCGTGTGGATGATGCCCTTCTATTACGGCAGCCGCGCCCGCTCGGTCCCCGAGTACCTCCGGTTGCGGTTCGACGAAAAGACCCGCGGACTGAACGCCATTTCCTTCGCCGTGATGACGGTGCTGATGAGCGGCATCAACATGTACGCCATGGCCGTGGTCTTCCGCGTCTTCCTCGGGTGGTCCATTC
>CAYVGN010000236.1:0-5474 GCA_964451215.1 uncultured Acidobacteriota bacterium | reverse complement strand
AGCCTAGAGCCTAGAGCCTAGAGCCTAGAGCCTAAAGCCTAAAGCCTAAAGCCTAGAGCCTAAAGCCTAAAACTGCCGCTCGCTGTCGAGCAACAGCGTAACCGGACCGTCGTTGACCAGCTCCACCTGCATCATGGCTTGAAAGACACCCTGCTCCACACGCACGCCGCGCTCCTTGAGGAAGTGGATGAAGCGCTCGTAGAGGAGGCGGGCCGTCTGCGGGCGGGCGGCCCGATCGAAGCTGGGGCGGCGGCCCTTGCGGCAGTCGCCGTACAGGGTGAACTGGGAGACGGCCAACACCGCGCCGCCCGCCTCCAGCAGCGAGCGGTTCATCTTGCCCTGCTCGTCCTCAAAGATGCGCAGCTCGACGATCTTGTCGGCCAGGTAACGGGCGGCCTGCTCGTCATCGC
The DNA here is from genome assembly GCA_964451215.1 of uncultured Acidobacteriota bacterium. Taxonomy (GTDB): domain Bacteria; phylum Acidobacteriota; class Terriglobia; order JAJPHL01; family JAPKYU01; genus CAYVGN01. The sequence goes on along the minus strand of CAYVGN010000236.1, from coordinate 5,064 downwards.
CTGCGCCCACGCCCAGCAGCACCACCAGCCCCGGGCCGATGGCGCCGGTGGCCTGGTCGTTGGTTGTCACCTGTGCGCGGGAAACGCGCTGCACGACGGCGCGCATGCTTATTTTTCCGGCCGCCGGTAGCCGGCCAGCACCCGCTGGCCTTCGGCCATGTTGCCGCTGGTGATTTCGGCGAAGACGTAGTCGGTTTCACCCACCGTGACCGGCGCCGGGCGGAATGAAGAACCCTGCGCAATCCACAGCACGCTGCTGTCCGGCGCGATGCCGTGCGCCTGCAGGATCCGGTTCTTTTCCGCCAGGGAGATTGACGGGGAGGCGCGCAGCGCTTCCTTGCGGACGCGGAGCACGTGGTAGGCAGCGGAGATGGGGATGGTGACGTAGGCAGTCATGCCGGGCAGCAGCCGGCGGTCGGCGTTGGAGAACTCGATCAAGGCGTCGTACTGCGCCAGGCCCGGTGCGGAGCCTGATGCGGAGGCGACGCCGCTGGTGCTGGTGGCGGTGGCCGAAGCGCCGGGCGAAGCGCCGGTCGGCGCGCTGGCCGGCCCGCTGGCCTGCTGCTGCAAGCCGGGAATCGCGGTGGTCTGCGCCGAGCCCAGTTGCGAAGGCGTCAGTTGCCCCCGCTGCGTGGTGATGGGGTTGATCCGCACCTGTACCACCGTCCCCTCCCAGTTCATTCGGGGGAAAGCGTCCACGGTGAACGTGGCCTTCTGCCCGACCCGGACCTTGGAGACGTCGCGCACGTCGAGCTTGGTGTACACGTACATGTGCTCGAGGTTCTGAGCGATGTTGAAGAGGTTGGGAGCAGAGAGGCGGGCGGCGACGGTCTGGCCTACGTCAACCCCGCGGGAAACGACGAGGCCGGCGATGGGCGAGCGGATGACGGTGTAGGAGAGGTTGGTGCGGGCCACGTCCAGCGCGCCGGCCCGCTCCTTGGCCTGGGCGTGTGCCTGGAGCAGCAGCGCCTGGCTGTTGCGCACGCGGGCTTCGGCCTGCTCCACCAGGGCCTGGGCCGCCACGACCGCGGCCTGGGCCGAGTCGTAGTCGCTCTTCATGCGGTCGCGCTCGGCGGTGGAGGCGACCTGCTGAGCGAACAGCGCCTGATTGCGCTCGAAGTCCAGTGCGGCTTTGCGGGCCAGGGCCTGGGCGCGGGCCAGTTCGGCGCGGGCGGCGTCCAGGTCGGCGCGCGCAGTCTCCACCCCTACCTCGGCCATCCGCTCGGCGGCGCGGGCGGCTGCCAGGTCCGCGTCCGCCTGCCTCACTGCCGCCGCGTAGCGCGTGTCCTCGATGGTCGCCAGCACCTGCCCCTGTTTCACCACCGAGTTGAAATCCACCAGGATCCGGTTGATGGTGCCTGAGGCCTGGCAGCCCACGTTGACCGTGGTGACCGCGTCCACTGTTCCGGTGGCCTCCACGCTGTTCACCACATCACCGCGATCCAGTGTTGTGAAGGCGGGGACCAGGGCGGGCTCGCCGAGGTTCTGGCGCACGACCAGGCCCACGGTGACCGCCCCCGCCAGCCCGGCCAGCGCAAACCACTTGGCCCGCGGATACCGATTCATGATTGCTTTCCACTGCATCGTTCTTTTTCCATTGAACCACAAACTGCCCGGTGAGCCTACTGATGTTTGCAGAAGTTCGGTACGGGTGTAAGTCGGAAGCCATGCTGGCTGAGCATGCGCCCGGCCAGCCAAATCTGCGGATTACTCCTCTGTGGTTGCGGCGGCAGCGCTATGAAATCTGTGGACTGTTCCTAGCCGGTGGGGCCGACGGAGTAGGCATGGGCGGCCAGCGACTCGGCCATCTCGCGGCGGATGCGCTCGGCCTCGCGCCGCAGCGGCGGGATGGCGCGCGCGTAGATCATCTTGTACGCCTGGCAGAAGTAGTCGAGGTCCTCGAAGCGGTGGTGGCGGCCGTGGCGTAGCTTCGGGCAGCCGCCGTGGCAGACGAACTCGAACTCGCACCCCAGGCACTCCGGGTGCGGCATCACCTTGGTGCGGGCGAACTCGGCCCGCTTCGTCCGCCGGGCGATCTCGGGGAACGAGTCCACCATGACGTTCCCCAGCTTCCAGCTCTTCTCGACGAAGAAGTCGCAAGGATAGACGTCGCCGTTGTACTCCACCACCACATAGCTGTCGCAGGTGGTGTGCAGGGTGCAATTGCCGGGCTTCTCGCCGATGAGCGCCTCGACGACGTTGTCGAAGAAACGGATGTGCACCCGGCGCCGGTCGGGCCACCAGCACTCGAAGGTCTCCAGCAGGAACTTCCCGTACTGCTCGGGCGTCAGGGCAAACGGGAGCGGGTTCCCCTCCTGGTCGAACTCGGCCAGCGGAATGTACTGGATGAAATCGAAGCCTTCCCGCCGGAACCACTGGTAGAGCTGGCGCGGCTGATGGACGTTGGCCTGGCTCACCACGCAGAGGATGTTGAACTCGACGTTGTTCTTCCGGAGCGTCTCGGCGCCTTCGATCACCTTGCGCCAGGTGCCCTGCCGGCGTCGGTTGAAGCGGTAGCGGTCGTGCACCTGCTCGGGCCCGTCCAGGCTGAGGCCCACCAGGAAGTTGTATTCCCGCAGCAACGCGCACCAGTCGTCGTCAATGAGGATCCCGTTGGTCTGCAGGGCGTTGGAAACCACGTGACCATCGCGGCCGTACTGCTGTTCGAGTTCCACGGCACGCTGGAAGAATTTCAGCCCGGCCAGCGTCGGCTCACCGCCCTGCCAGGCGAAGACGCTGGCGGGATAGGAGTAGAACAGGAACTGGTCCACCAGCCGTTCCAGCACCTCGTCGCTCATGCGCCAGCCGGGCAGGTCCTTGTAAGGGTCGGCCTCACGGTCCAGGTAGAAGCAGTATTCGCAGTCCAGGTTGCAGACGGCCGAGGCGGGCTTGACCAGCAACGAGGAGATTCGCGGCGTTGGCCCCAGGACCGGCAAAGAACCCATTGAACCCACAGTCTAAAGGCTAAGGCCGAAAGTTCAAAGGGCCAAGGCGCTGGGTAGTGCTGAGTGCTAAGTGCTGAGTGCCGAGTTGAACGTTAAACGTAAGCCCGCCGTGATATTCTTCTCTTTACGCACTGATCCTGCCACCTGGCGCCGTGACCGGCTGAAAACCGGGTTCCTGATGTAGCGCCGCCGTCCCGGCGGCATGCCCCTGCCGGCAAGATGCCGGCGCTACATTGTCGCGACTGCCAGGGAACCAAGTATGGCGCCCGGCTTCACGCCGGGCACACCGCCTATCCGAGTGAAGAACAAAGGCGGAGCAGATATCAGCGAAATGAGCAGCCCGGCAACCGTCACGGGGCGGCAGCGTGCTCCCGCGCCGTGCGGCATGTTCAACAGCAGGCCGATCGGATGGAGCGCAGCAGTGGCGCTGCTGAGCGCAGCGCTGCTCAGCTTCTTCGTATACCCCGGTCACACCTTCCTGGCCTCCGACACGCAGATCTTCCTGCCCGTGATGCTCCACCAGATCGAGCCGGCGCTCTACCGGAACGACATCCTGATGGAAGGGGCGCACACCGCCTACACGCTCTACGACGAGCTGGTGAACGGTCTTCACCGCCTGACGCGGCTTCGCCACGAGTGGATCCTGCCCGGCCTGCACCTCGGGTTTCGCCTGGCCGGGCTGCTGGGCGTGTTCTGGCTGCTGGAAGCGCTGGCGCTGGAACGGGCTTTTGCCGTGGTGGGGGCCGCGCTCTACGGGCTAGGCGCCGCCGCCTTTGGGCCGTCGGTCCTGACGGTGGAATACGAGCCGGTCCCCCGCGCCTTTGCCTTGTCGCTGGTGCTGCTGGCGCTGGGCCTGGTGGCCCGCCAGAGGCCGTTGGCGGCCGCCCTGGCGGGCAGCGCCGCCTTCTTGCTGCACCCCCCAACCTCGGCGGGCTTCTGGGCGGTGTACCTGATCTGCTTGTTCCTGCCCGGCCGATCGGCAGGCACTGGGCGCCTGCGCCTGCTGCTGCCCTTGCTCGCTTCTGCTGCGCTGCTACTGCTGCTGGCCCCACTGGATGGAGGGCGGGGCGGGGCCGAGGCGCAGGAGTTCTTCAGCCGAATTGACCCGAACTGGGAGAAGCTGTTGCGCCTGCGTGGCTCCTACGCCTGGCCGTCGGTCTGGCCGCGCTCCTACCTGTGGCTCTACGCCTGCGGCGCCGCCTTGCTGGCCACTGCCTGCTTCCGCCTGCGCTCGCGCCTGCGTGGGCAGCTTCGAGCCTACTGGTGGACGCTGCCATTGTTTGGGATCGCTTCGATCCCGCTCACCTACCTGTTGCTGGAGAAGGCGAAGTGGACGCTGCTGCCGGCGTTCCAGCCCATGCGCTACGTCCTCTACGTGCTGTTGTTCGGCATGCTGCTGGGCTATGCCATGGGGCTGGAGCGGTTGCCCAAACGGAAATGGGAAGGCTTCGCCTGGCTACTGGCGGTGTTTCTGCTGGGCTTGCTGCCGCAACACCTTTTCTGGCTGGCGCCGCTGCTGCTGGGGTTCCATTTCTCCGAGCGAGGGGCGCGGGAGAGCGGCCAGCCTGGCCAAGCTGGTCTGGCCTGGACCTGGCTGGTGTGCGGCGGCGCCGCCGCTTTGGCCATCGCCGCCATCAAGCCTTTCGGCTTTGTGGCCTGGGCGCCGGCCAACCTCCGGGCGCTGGCGGTGGCCCTTCTGCTCTCGCTCCTGGTGGGGCTTTTCGCGCTGGCCTGCCGCGCCCGCCCCTCCCTGGCAGCACCCGGAGCATTCGCGGCGGTAGTTTTGCTGTTTCTGGTGGCGCCGCTGGCGGGCCGGACCACGGGCCGAGAGGTCCGCACTCCGGCCTTGCTCCAGCTAAGCCAATGGGCCGGGAAGGAGACAGCGCGCGACGCGGTCTTCTTGTTTGTTGACGCCGGGCGCGGCCTGCAGGCCGGCGTCTTCCGCTACTATGCGCGACGACCGGTGTTTGTGGACTGGAAGGCCGGCGGCCAGGTCAACTTCTTCCGCGGCTACAGCCAGGCCTGGTGGGGACGCTGGCAGGCAACCATGCTCGAGCCGTTCCGGCCCGAGGCCACCGGCAAGTACCGCCGGCTGGGGATTGATTATCTGGTCTTCAAG
>CAYVGN010000235.1:0-5479 GCA_964451215.1 uncultured Acidobacteriota bacterium | reverse complement strand
TGCGCCGCCTCGATTGCCGCGTCGAGGGAGTCCAACTGCTCCTGCGCCTGGTCCAGCTTGTCGTTGACGCGCTGGGAGGCAGTCTGCAGCAGATCGCGCAGCTCCGGGCTGTCGGCCACGCCGATGCGGAAGTCGCCCAACAGGTGGCGCTCCTTCATGTAGTAGGTGATCCAGGCCGCTTCCTGGGGATTGACACCCACAAACTCGTCGTTGCCCGGGAAGGACTGGGTGACCGCCGGCAAGCGCACCGGCGCCGGCTCCGACTCCAGCACAGCCAGATCTGACTCCAGCACCCGCGGCGCGATCTGCCGCAGAGGAGTGATGTCGTCCACGATGTAGATGCCGCGGCCGTGCGTGGCGATGATTAAGGCGTGCTCGCGCGGGTGAATGGCCAGGTCGCGCACCGGCACGCCGGGCAGGTTGCCCGTGAACTGCGCCCACTGCTTGCCGCCGTCCACGGTGAGAAACAGGCCGAACTCGGTCCCGACGAGCAGCAGGTCCGGGTTTAGCAGGTCCTCGCGCACGACGTGGGCGTAGCCCTTGATGGCGTCGGCGCCCAGCGGCTGCCAAGTAGCGCCGAAATCCGTAGTCCGGTAGACGTACGGTGTCATATCCCCCAGCATGTGCCCGTCGAAGGTGACATAGGCGGTTCCCGGCGCGAAGCGCGAGGCTTCAATGCTGGAGACGACGGTGAACTTCGGCACGCCGCTGAGATTGCCGGCGACGTTTTTCCAGGTCTTGCCGCCGTCGCGGCTGACCTGGAGGTTGCCGTCATCGGTTCCCACCCAGATGACCTTCGGGTCCTTGGGCGACTCGGCGATGGCATAGATAGTGCAGTGGTTCTCGGCGGAGGAGTTGTCGGTGGTCAGCCCGCCTGACTCCTCCTGCTTCTGCTTTTGCGGATCGTTGGTAGTCAGGTCGGGCGAAATGCGCTCCCAGCTTTCCCCCTTGTCGCGAGAGCGGAACAGGAACTGCCCGCCAAGGTAAAGAACGTTCGGGTCGGTGGGGCTCAGGGCGACGGCGGCGTTCCAGTTGAAGCGCAACTTGGGCTCGCCCGCCTTGCGCTGCGGCGCGATGGACTTGATCTCCCCGGTGTTCTTGTGGAAGCGGAGCAGCTTGCCACCCTGATACTGCGAATAGAGAACGTTGCTGTCGGCCGGGTGGGCGAAAACGTAGAAGCCGTCACCCAACCCGACGTTGCTCCAGTTCCTGTTCCGCACGCCTTCCGGCGCCTGGCTGGGGCCCATCCAACTGCCGTTGTCCTGGAGGCCGCCGAAGACCTTGTAAGGCCGGTCGAGGTCATAAGAAACGTGGTAGAACTGCGAGACCGGCAGATTGCGCAACTGCGTCCAGGTGGCGCCGCCGTCGAGCGACTTGTAGACACCGCCGTCGGTGCCCAGGTAGAGCGTGGACGTGTTGTGCGGCTCGATCCACAGCGCGTGCAGGTCGGGGTGATACCCGCCGCCGGTAAAGCCCATGCCCGGGCTCCTGAACGTTTTTCCGCCGTCCTCGGAGACGGAGAGCATGAACCCGGGCTTGTAGAGCTTCTTGTAGTCCTTGGGGTCGGGCACCAGCAGGCTGAAGTAGAACGGACGCTCCTTGGTCACGTTCCCGGTGTTGACGGAAGTCCAGGTGCGGCCGGCGTCGTCGGAGCGGTAGAGGGCGGACTTCTTGGCCTCGATCAAGGCCCAAACGGTGCTGGGACGGGCGGGAGAAACGGCGACAGCGATGCGGCCCAGCTCCCCCTCCGGCATCCCTTCCTTTATGCGCTCCCAGGTCTTGCCGCCGTCGGCGCTGCGGTACAGGCCGCTCCCCGGGCCACCGGACTTGAAGAACCAGGGCCAGCGGCGGAAGGTCCACATGCCGGCATACACGATCTGCGTCTCCTGAGGATCAATGTCCACGTCGGAGCAGCCGGTGTCCGCATCAACGTAGAGGATCTTCTTCCAGCTCTTGCCGCCGTCGGTGGTCTTGTACAGTCCGCGGTGCTCGCTCGAACTCCACAGCTTGCCGGGGACCGCTACGTACACCGTGTTGGAATCTTTGGGATCGACAACGATCCTGGTGATGCGCTCGGAGTCGGGCAAGCCCATGAACTGCCAGGTCTCGCCGGCGTCAGTACTCTTGTAGATGCCGTTGCCGACCGAGACGCTGTTGCGCACCCAAGGTTCGCCGGTGCCGACCCACACGGTATCCGGCTTGCCCGAATCGGGCTTGCCCGAATCGGGCTTGCTGGGGTCCACGGCCACCGCGCCGATGGACTGGTTGTAGCGGTCGAAAACAGGTTTGAAGGTGGTGCCGCCGTTGACGGTCTTCCAGAGGCCGCCGCTGGCGGCTCCCACATAAAGGATGCGCGGGTCTTTCGGGTTGCCGGCCATGGCCGCGATGCGGCCGCTCATGGTGGCCGGGCCGATGGCGCGCGCTTCGACGGCGCCAAAGGTGCCCGAATCTACCTTGACCTGGGATGTAGCCCCGGCCTCTTGCCGGCAGGGAGCAGGCAGGGAAGCGGCCATTACCATCCCTGCCGTGAACCAAGAGAGGGTGCGCGCGTTCATAGCTACGGCTTCTTCTCGGCGGGCTTTTCCGCCGCTTTCTCGGCAGGCTTTTCCGCCGCTTTCTCGGCAGGCTTTTCCGCCGCTTTCTCGACGACGGGCATCTTGAAGATCTCATCATCCATGGGGAGGTTGACCTCGATCTTCTCGATGGTCATCTGCACGATCGAGCGCCCGCCGGCCTTCTGATCCATGGCGTGCGCCATGACGACGCCGGCGACCTTCTTATAGTTGCCCGGGAAGCTCTCAACCTCCATCTCCTGGCCCATCTGCGTGGTCTTAAAAACCACCTTGATGGGCAGAAACTTGTCGGCGTCAAGGAAGTAGGTCTGAACGTCGCCGTTCTTCCGCGTGACCTTGATGCGATAGGCGGGGGAGCCTTCAACATCTTCCTTGCCGACCAGCTCGACGGTGTGACCCGCGTCGCGAACGGCTTTCAGCGCCCCGACCGAGGATTCCATGTCGGCGTTCTGGGCCGCGGATTTCAGCAAGCGCTCGGGCAACTTCTGCGGCTCGGGGCCCTGCATGGGGTTGATCATCCAGCCGTCGGTCCCGTCAAAGGCGGTGACGATTTTCCGGCCCTGGATGGTGATCTCCGTCCGCACCTTGCCGGGGCGCTTGACCTGCATCACCATGGGGGCTTCCATCACGCCGCCCATGACCATCTTGGCGCTCATGGTGATGGTCTGGACCGCTTTGAGGGCCTCGCCGCCGCCGAGCGCCTCCAGATTCTTGTCGAGAATCTGGTCGAGATTCAGATCCTGCGCTACTGCCGCGCCGGCGAGCAGAGCGCCGGCCAGAAGCGCCAGCATCCGTTGAGTGAACATAATTCCTCCCGCCGGAATTGGAGACCGTGTTTCCTGTTGTAGTCGTACTTCTCCGGCCGGAAAAGAGTACCACAACGGCTCCCGATTGCCGCGTGGCACCCGGCTGATGGGACTACTGGATGATGGGCTTGAAGATGCGACAGCCGGCGGCCTGGAAGGCCTGCTGTAGCTGCTGGTACATGGCTTCGTCGCGGTAGGAGCCGATGACCGAGCCGCCCGAGCCGGCGAACTTGGCCGAGGCGCCCAGCCGGCGCGCCAGCTCCACCATCTCGATGTGGCGGGGGGCTAGCCGGTAGAGGCGTCGCCGGCAGTCGAAGTTCATGTTCATGAGCTGGGCCAGGCGGTCATGGTCGCCGGCCAGCAGGGCGGCGCGACCCTGCTCGGCATAGCTGGCGAAATCGCGCATGGCCTCCAGCACCTCAGGGTCCTCGCGCCGCCAGCGCTCGCGAATGTTGTTGTGGAAGACGCCGGAGATCTCGCTGAGCCGGGTGTCATAGGCGATGTAGAGCGGCGGCAGCAGCGCCGGGTCCAGCGGCTCGTAGCAGCCGTAGCCGCGCCCTTCCATCAGCTCGCGAGCGAAATCCATGTACACCAGCGTCTCGTACACCTGGCAGACGCGGTCCTGCAGCCCGCCTGCGATGCCCAGCTCCTCGGTCTCCACCGACAGGATCAGGTTGGGCTGGATTTCCCGGGGAATGTCGACGCCGTAGAACTGCATCAGCGCCCGCAGGGTGGCGGTGATGATGGCGCTGGAGCCGGCCAGGCCCACCTGGCGGGGGATGTTGGAGTCGTAGCGGATGGAGAAGGTGTCGTCGCTCAGCCCGATGCCCTGCTGCCCGCAGTGCTGCGCGAACTTCTTCAGGGTGGCTTTCACCAGCCGCAGGCCGCCGTAGTAGCCGTGCAGGCTCACGTCTTCGCACAGTTCGCCCAGGCTGTTGAACGAGCAGCGGTCCTGGCGGGCCAACACGATCTCCAGTTCCGGCCAGTCATAGAGCACCGCCTCGGCCCAGAAGTTGCGCACCGGCAGGGAGATGGTCTTGCCGAAGTAGCCATCGGAGGGGTTGCCGAGCAGGCCGGCGCGGGCGTAGGCCCGGGTGCGGATCAGTCGCATGGCAGCAGTTGGCGAATCCGTTGCGCCAGCGGCGGCCCGTACTCCGGGTCGGCCAGCGCGAACTCCACGAAGGTCTCGAAGTAAGACTGGAGGTTGCCGATGTCATAGCGGCGCTCGCCAGGGGGCAGGCGCAGCCCCAGGACGCGCTGGCCGCGGCAGCGCAGCAGGCGGATGGCGTCGGTCAACTGGATCTCGCCGCGGGTGTCCGGCCGGGTCTGCCGGATGGCGTCGAAGATGGCGGCCGAGAACAGGTAGCGGCCGGCGATAGCCAGATTGCTGGGCGCCTCCTCGCGCCGGGGCTTTTCCACCAGGTCGGCGATCGCGAACAGCTCGCCGGCTCCGTCCGGCTTCACCACGCCGTAGTTGGGCACGACCTCGGGCGGCACCTCCTCGACGGCCACGATGGCGCCCACCGCTTCCGCCTCAAAAGCGGAGATCATGGTGCGGACGCAGGAAGAGTTGGCGTGCAGGCCGATGATCGAGTCTCCCAGGGCCACCACGAACGGGTCGCCGCCGGCGAAGCGCTCCGCGCACAGCACCGCGTCGCCCAGGCCCCGCTGGCGCCGCTGGCGCGTGTAGAAGAAGTGGACGCGCATCCGCTCGTACTCCAACTCGGCCACCAGCTCTTCCCTGCCCCCTTCGCGCAACCAGCGCATCAGCTCGTGGTCGAAATCGAAGTGGTTCTCGATGGAGGCCTTGTTCTTGCCGGTGACGAACAGAACCTGCTCGATCCCCGAGCGCACCAGTTCCTCCACCACGTACTGCACAATGGGCTTCTTGCCCACCGGCAGCATCTCCTTGGGCTGCGACTTGGTGGCGGGCAGCAGGCGCGTGCCCTGCCCCGCCACGGGAACCACCGCCGATGTGATCAAGGTTTCCTCCCGGCCATCTGCTTCTTGTACCTTAGGGTGGTGCCGGCGCGCAATGGCTCCCGCCATGCCCCGGCGCGCAATGGCTCCCACCATGCCCCGGCGCGCAATGGCTCCCGC
>CAYVGN010000234.1:0-5533 GCA_964451215.1 uncultured Acidobacteriota bacterium | reverse complement strand
GGCTCTGGGGTGATCCAGGGTGGCGTGCGTGCGGGTGTGGTAAGCGCGTTCTGATGCGGCCAACCACCGCTCGATCCCCTGGCGCAGGGCGTCCTTTTTCCCAGGCGTCTCCTGGCCCCCGGAACCGGCGATGAAGACCAAGAACAACACAGCGCATGTGAGGATCATGCTCTTTTCTCCCGGAGCGCGGCCCCTGAGGCCAGGCAGCAAGGGTGGGGAGGCTCGATCAGTTCGGCGCCGCTGGTACAAGGGTCTCAGCGCACGCTGATCATTGCGGTGTTGCTGATAGCCCCGTTGTGGACAATTTGCAGGGTGACGGAATCTCCCGGAGTCACGCCGCTGGGGACCCGCGCGTTCACCTGCCACAGGCCGACGTATCCCGGCGTCAGACCGGAGAAGAGCACCAGCGCCTGGACGCCGCCGACCAGGACCACCGGAGTGGCCGGGGTGGTGGCCAGCGGACTGGCGGGCGCCCCTGCGCCAGTGGCCGGCGCGTTGGTGACTGCGCCCTGCCCCGTGGCGAAGACCTGGATCACCTCGCCGGAACGCGCCGGATTGGAGGTGGTGTTTAAGGAGTCGTTCTCGTTGAGCACGGCGCCCTGCGTGCGCCCGCTCACCGTGAGGGTGAAGATGCCCGGGGCCGAGGCGGCCAGCGACAGCATCACCGGCGAGCTGGACACGCCGTCGCTTTCGACCACTACTGGGACGCTGGTTTGTCCTGCCAGCTCAAAGGGAAGCTGGCAGTTGATCTGGCCCGAGGAGACGTAGATGAGCGGGGCGGCCCTGCCGCCTACCGTCACGCGGACGCCGGAAAGCGTGGTGGGCAGCGGCAGCGAGGGGGCGGAAGCCGGTGTTGCCGGCCCCAGATTGGTTCCGAAGATGGAGACCAGCGAGCCCGCCGCCACGGGAGCATTCGGCGCGAAGCTGGCCCCGTTGGCCACGCCCCCGGCGGGCACCGCGGGAACGGCGCCGGCGGTCAGCGCCAGGCCGATCGGATTGGGCCCCACCGGCACGGTGGCGATCACCGTGTCGGTGGTCGCGTCCAGCACCGAAACCGAGTTGCCCCCGTAATTGGCCACGTAAGCCCGCGTGCCCGCCTTGTTCACGACCACGTTCACCGGCGTGCTCTGAACCGTGACCAGGCTGAGCCGCGCGCCATTCGTGGGATCGAGCACCTCCACGGCGCCGGAATCCGCGTGCGGCGCATAGAGCTTCTTGCCGTCGGGAGAAAACGCCAGGGCGAAGGTTCCCAGCGATGTGGAGAAGGTGTTGGCCAATGAGAGCGTGCCGTCGGCGTTGATGGTGATGGCGTAGAGCGCGCCCGTGTAAGCGCAGCTCACATACAGCCGCGGCGAGCCAGGCATCAGGGCCACGCTGGAGCAGCCGCTGCCGTCGGGGAATCTATAGAACGTAGCTGAGAGCGGGTTGGCGGCGCTGACCACCCAGATCGCGTCGGCCAGATAGGTGGAGGAGGAAACCACGGCATAGATGGTCAGGCCGTCGGCGCTCAGCGCCAGCGATTGGATGGGAAGCTGCAAGTCCACGGCGATGACCTGGTTTCCGCCAGCCACGTCGAACACGCGCAGGGCGTTCGAGTCGCCCACGTAAAGCCGCGTCCCGTCGAGACTCACCGCCAGCACAGCGGGAAAACGTCCGGGCGTCAGCAGGCCCGAGGAGGTCATCGCTGCAGGATCGAAAACCGTGACGCCGCGGTCAGCGCAGTTGCTGCATCCCGTGTTGGCCGCGTAAGCGCGGCTGTTGTCGGGCAGCACGGCCACGTCCAAGGGGCTGTCCCCTGCGTTGAGGCGCAGCGTGGTGATCACCTGGTTGGTGGCGGTGTCAATGGCGGTCACCGAGTCGCCGGCAATGCTGCCGGAGGCGCCGCTGCCGCTGTTGGAGACCAGCAGCCGCTGGGGGCTGATCGTCACCGCTTCCCAGCGAGGGACCCGGAGCGCCGGGCGGTCCTGCCCGGCCAGTGTCAGGGCCGCTGCCATCCACAACAGTGTCTGCCTTCGGAGCATCTGAATTATCAACCCGCCACGGAGGCAAGAAGCGGTCTCATAAACCTGCAATGCTGTCCCTGTGCGCCCACAACCCACTGAGACACAACAGGCCACGGGATCATCGGTAGCAAGTCACACATATATGAGACCGCTTCAAGTGTTTTTCAGGACCTTCCGCAATCTACGCGGGCGACAGTAGTATAACCAAGCCCGGCCAACCAGTCGGGGAGGTTCTTCCCGTGGCCATTTCGCCAGACCCCGGAGCTGAAGCGAGCGAACGGGCACGCCACGATGGCCGAGGAACCCGGGTGGAGTGAGATGCTGCGGGGGTTGTACGGACGGCAAAGCCTGCGGACCCCGTGCACGCCCTGGGTTAGAGTCTGCTACCATGTGCGCTATGAAACGTTTACTTGTCTTGTTATTCGCCTCCCTTGTCGTGTTTGCCGGGGAAGCGCCACAGAACCAGCTTGCCCCAAAAGAGGCGGCCGAGGGCTGGCTCTTGCTGTTTGACGGAGAAACCCTGTTTGGCTGGACGGCGGACGTTCCGAGTGCCTGGCGGGTGGCCGACGGCGTCCTCGTCGGCGAAGGACCCGAAGCCGGCCGGTTGCGCACCAACGCCGCGTTCGCCGACTTCCTGTTGAGGTACGAGTTCCGCGGCGGGCAGAAGAGCAGCGTCTTCATCCGCTGCGGCCAGCGGCCCGGCGACGGTACCCCGCTTCCCGGCCGGGGCGGAAAGAAGGACGACCGCTGGCATGCCTACGAAGTGGAAGTGAAGGGCGAGCGCCTCACGGCGAAACTCGACGGGAAGACCATCGCCAAAACAAAGGAGGCGGCCGGCAAGGTGGGCGCCATCGCACTGGAGCACGCCAGCGGTGAGAAGATCGAGTACCGCAACATCAAGCTGGAACCGCTCGGCCTGCGGGCCATCTTCAACGGGAAAGACCTGGCCGGCTGGCGCAAGGTGGAAGCGCCAAAGGCGAAGGAGCCGCCGCTGTGGAGCGTGAAGGACGGCGCCATCCACGTCGAGAAGGGGCCTGGACAGTTGGAGACCGAAGCCACCTTTGCCGACTTCCTCCTCCAACTGGACATCCGCACCAACGCCCAGCACGAAAAGCACCACCCCAACAGCGGAGTCTTCTTCCGCGGCGACCCCAACGGGTTCTGGACCGGCTACGAGGCGCAGATCCGCAACGAGTACAAGGAGGGCGACCGCGCCAAGCCGGTGGACTTCGGCACCGGCGGCATCTATCACTATCAGCCGGCGCGCAAGGTCGTCAGCAATGACAATGAGTTCTTCCTGATGACGGTGTTGGCCCGCGGGCGACGCATGCTGGTGTGGATCAACGGCTGCGCGGTCAGCGACTGGGAGGATCCGAACCCGGAAGGGAGCAACGTGCGCAAGAAGGAGGCCAAGCTGACCGCTGGGACCATCAGCCTGCAAGCCCACGACCCGACCACCAACCTCGACTTCAAGAACATCCGGATCGCCGAGCTGCCGCGGTAATCTTCCCGGGCGGACTCCGGAGGATCGTGACGCTCCGACATTGTTTGACACATTGCTCCGCCAGGAGTATTTTTGTTTGACATCGGGGTACAAGAGGCTGTCTTCGATGGCAGCGCAACTGGAGCGCCACCCGCAACACCTGCTGGTTCGCATCACCGGCGACCTGCGCCTGTGGAATCACTCCGACCGGGAAGAGGAAGTGCTCGGAACGACCTTCGCCGGACTGGAAGAGCATCCCCAGCAGGTGGTGTTGAGCCTGAGAGGCGTGAGCTTCGTGGATAGCTGTGGAATTGCCGCGCTGGTTCGGATTCTGGTCAGGTGCGTCCGGCAGGGGACCGGGCTGCAGGTGGTAATACCGACCGGGATCGCCGGGGAGGCGTTGCGGCGCATCCACATCTTCGACGCGTGGCCTGAACTAAAGGAGGAACCGGCAGCCAGCCGGGTGCTCGGCGCCTGAAGAAAACGGCCCGAGGCCTTGCCCCTTTGCTTGGTCGGCGCAGCCGGCAAGCTCTCTGCTTTCATCTCCCCGTCCGTCGCACGGCTTGGGCGCCTCCGTTTGCTTTTCGGGCAGGGCAGGAGTAGGCTTTTTGGAGGCCCACGGGTGACGGCGCGGGGTGCGATCGTTCCCCACGTCACGACTGCATGTGACGCTGCAGAGCTGCGGGCCTGGATGCCAGGGAGCCGGAAGGCGCAGCGGTGGGCCGGCGCCTTGCTCTCTACCAGCTTTGTACGGTTCAAGGAAGGGTCATGAAGGTAATCACCTTCGATTGCAGCCCGCGTTCTGAGTGCGGCAGAACGGTCCTCATCCTGGCGCCGTTCGTCGGCGGAATGAAGGATGAGGGCGCGGAGGTTCAACTTTTCTGCACCAGGGACCTCCGCCTGATGCCACCCGAGGGAGACTTCAATCGCCGGCCCAAGACTATGGGCAGGCGCTCCGGGCAGGACGACGCGGGGATGCTTCTGCCCAAGCTGCAGCAGGCAGATGTGTGGGTGTTCGCCACGCCGGTCTATCCCCACGGCATGTCGGTGGAAATGAAGAACCTCCTGTACCGGATGACGGCGCTGTTTTCGCCCTTCTTGGACGTGCGCGACGGCCGCTCGCAGCAGTCGCTGGCCGAAGGAACAGTGCCCGGCAAGCTGGTGTTGATTGCCACCTGCACGGCGTGGGAAGTCGACACGTTCCACCCGCTGCTGGCGCAGATGGACGCTTACTGCGCAAAGTCCTCCAGGCAGTTCGCCGGTGCCCTGCTCCGGCCTCATTCACCGGCGCTGACCTGGCTCATTGACAGAGGCATGCCGGTGGCAGATATCTTCGAGGCGGCTTACATGGCGGGCCGCGAGCTGGCGGGCCTGGGGCAGGTGTCCGCCGAGACCAGTGAAATCGTTTCCCGCCAGCTTCTACCGCTCGACCTGTACATCCAGTTCCTCAACGAGCGTCTGCAGGAGCGGCTGGCCGCGCAGGCGCCACAAGGCGGACGCCCAAGACCATCCAAGAGAGAGACGAAAAGGAAGCAGGAAGATCAACCTACCGTCGCCCTGCAACGCGGCTAGTGCCGCAAATCCCATGACCTCGGGTGCCCTGATACCTGAAGGATGATTTGCTTATGCGCACGCGTATCTATGTTCTCTCCCTGTTCCTGGCAGTGGCCACTGCACCGACCGGCATGGCTGTACCGGTGGTGCCGGTGCTGACGTTAACCTCGGTCGGGCCGGTCCCAGTCTGTATTTCGCCGTCCACGCAGGTGGGGGCGTTTGCCGTGTCCAACGCCACCAGCGTGAACCAGACCATCCCGGCCAACACGTCGCTGGTGTTCCTGTTTTCCGCGCCCGTCGTGCAGGCGCCGGCGGTTTCCGGAGTCACGCCGGCGCCCATTGTTGCCGTGGCAGGTACTAACATCGTGACTGCCAGCTTCCTGAGCGAGGTGGTGCTGGCTCCAGGAGCGCAAATCGCTTTTACCGGGACTCGGGTGGATCTGTCTCTTATACACATCTCTGAGCCCACGAGACCGTACTAGATCTCGTATGC
>CAYVGN010000233.1:0-5550 GCA_964451215.1 uncultured Acidobacteriota bacterium | reverse complement strand
CGGCTACGAGCAGCCACCAAAAAGCACTGCCGGGATCCCGCCACGCCAGCGCATCCGGGAGAACCGCGGCCGAGACGCGCACGCTGGACCACTCCCCGACAAACCGGTCGTGGAACTTTTGAACCTGGCTCTGGCGGGCGAGGGCCAGATAGATGCGCGGCCCCCAGGGGTTGACGAGTGTGGCCGCCGCGGCCGCCCCCAGCCACGGGGCGGCCCGCCGCAGCCGGCCGCGCGCCGCCGCGGCCCGCTCCCCGAAAGGTAAATCCAAGGCTTCCAGGGCCACATAGGCAACCAGCAGCGCCAGGCCCGCCACAAATCCCAGGTGCAGGTTGACCCAGGCGGCCATCAGCAGGGGAAGCAGCCAGAGCCGGACCTTTTGGCCGAGGTGATGGCGCCAGAGCAAGGAAAGAAGAGCAGCGAACAGCACAGTGCTGAACAGGTCGGCGCGGGGCGCGGTGCGAAAGGCGATAGCCGGAACGGCAAGAACTGCCAGGGCGGCGCCAGCCGCTCGGGAACCAGCGCCCAGCAGCAACGCGGTGGTCGCGGAGCTGGCGGCCGCGGCCATCCAGGAAAGCGCCGCGTAGCCACCCAGCCAATGGGCAAGGAAAAACAGCAGGCCGGAAAGGGGTGGGTAGATCCATTCCCGGTCGCGCGCGGTATAGGAGAAAACATCCCCCGAAGGAATCCGGCGGTGCTCGACCAGGTAGCGACCAGTGGCCAGTTGCCAGCCGAGATCGAAGTCACCCACGGTGCGCAGGCCCGCCAGAAAGGCATAGAGAAGGGCGAGCACGGCAAGAGCCAGGGCGATATGCGGGTGCGGGCTGCGGGCAGGGTTCATGGCGCCCGCAGGGAGTCGGCGCGGCGGAGCGCCTGCTGCGCGTTGTGGTGGCGGCCTTGCACCCGGTAGAGCTCAGCGAGTTCGCGCCAGCGCTGGGGGTCGGCCGGGTCGTCGCGCACCGCCTGTTCCTGGAAGGACACGGCGCGAGGAAGGTCACCGAGGCCGCGCCAGGCGCGCGCCCGGCCCACGGCCAGATCCACGCGGAAGCGCAGGCTGAGCGCGGCTGGGTGGCCGCCATAGGGACTGTGGCGCTCGGCGTTGTCGAAAGCGCGCAGGGCCTCCTGCGGCTGGCTCATCAGCAGGTGAAGCTCCCCGAGCAGGCGGTAGATCTCGTGCGGGAACAAGGCGCGCCGCGCCGCTCGCGAAATCGCCGGCACGGCTTCCGCGTAGCGCCCTTGTACCGCCAGGACCTGGCCCAGCGCGTACCAGGCCTGGTCGCTGTCGCGAAGCCGCAGCGCAGTACGGTAGTCCTGTTCCGCTTCGGCCAGGCGGTTCTGCGCTTGAAGTGCCGAGCCCCGGATCAGGTATAACTGCGGGTCCGCGTCGAAGATCCGGCGCGCGCCCGCGAACAACCGCAGCGCCTCGGAATGCCGCCCGAGACCGGAGAGGACCGAGCCCGCATTGACCAGGAAGTTGTACAGTTCGGCGCTGTTGCAGGTGGCCGGCGGCGTGAACTGTGCAGCCGCGCAGTCGCTTTCCAGCCGCAGCCAGGGTGCATTCTCCGGCCGGTTGCGCACCAGCACAGCGGCCACCTCGTCCAGGTAGACCAGCCGCCAGGAGCGGCTCTGGCAGAACCCCTTCAGCACCGCGTTGCTCAGGCCGCCATAGCGCGCCACCGAGACGATCATCGTGTTGATTCCCCAACGGTCGGCCCGCTGTTGCCAGCGCTCCGAGTCCAGGGAATCAGAAAACATCGTGTTGCCTTCGTAGAACAGGTCCGGGCCGAAGGGCACGGCGCGACCGTCCAGGAACACCGGATACTGAGGACCCAGCCGCCAGGTCAGGAAGCCGCCGATGTTGTAGTCGTTGACGATCCTGCCGGGCAGGCGCTCGCGGAGCAGGAAGGAAGCGGCGCGCTCCGGATACCACCAGGACACGCCTGGGCCGGACAGGGTGTGGTCCGGAACGCTGAGGTAGTAATGGTCGGAGACCAGGTCGGAGATGCGGACGGCGACCAACGCCAGCGCTGCCAGAAGGGCCGCGCCAACCGCCAGACGCTGGCGGGCCGCCAGCCACGAGGACAGGTAGTGGCCGCCTTCTCGTCGCCCACTCTGCCAGCCCAGCGCACCAAAGACGTCCGGGGCAACCACCACAGCCACCATGGCGTAAAGCGCCTGGAAGCGCACGTAACGCAGGGAAGCGGCCAGCACGCCAAACAGAAGCAACGCCGGGCCCAGGCGATGGCGCCACAGCGCCAGGCCCACAGCCAGCGCGCCGACGGCGACCAACCACCAGTAGGCACCGTCAGGAGAGCGCCAGGCAAACACGTCCTGCGCATTCAGAGACGACCACCGGACGGGGAACCACTCCACGACGAACCCCTGCTGGGCCGCCAACGCTCGGTTCTGCCGCACCAGCGCCACATAGAGATGCGGGCCCCAGGGGTTCAATAAGGTAGCCAGGCAAGCGCCCACCAGCCATGGGGCAGCGCGCCGCAAGCGAGCCAGCGCTGCCGCTCGCCTTCCGGCCAACGGGAGTTCCAGGAGTTCGGCGGCCAAGTAGCCGGCCATGAGCGCCAGCCCGGCCACAAAGCCCAGGTGCAGGTTAGCCCAGGCGAGCATGAGCGGCGCCAGCAGCCACAGCGGTGAGCGGCGGCCCTGGTAGTGGCGCCACAGCAGCACCAGCGCCGCGGCGAAGAACAAAGTGCTGAACAGGTCGGCACGCACCTTGGTGCGTGTCGCCACCAGCGGAACAGCCACAAGCAGCAGGGCGCTGTTCACCACCCGTGTTCCCAGCGAACCGCCCACCAACAGCAGCAGCACGGCTGTAGCCAGGGTGGCGGCCACGCCCAGCCACGACAAGGCGCCATATCCACCCGCCAGGTAGGCCAGGTAGAAGATGACGCCGGAGAAGGGCGGGTAGATCCACTCCTGTCCCTGCGCGGTATAGGAAAAGAGGTCATGGGAAGGAATCTGCCGCTGCTGGATGACATAGCGGCCGGTGGCCAGTTGCCAGCCCAGGTCGGAGTCACTGACCGTGCGCAGCCCTGAGAACGCTGCGTAAAGCAGGCCAAGGGTCATCAGCCCAAACAGCAAGCGCCGGGGGTGGGGCATGAGCCGGCTCTCAGAGAGAAAAGTAGAGGGAGGACCGCCGGCCCTCCCTCCCAAAAAAACGCAGAGGTCTAACCCGGACTAAATGGGGTTGTCGCTGGGACCCGCGGCCACGGTCGCGTTGGCGCGAATCACATTGGACTCGTTGGTGTAGAACCCCCGCTGACCGCTAGAGCCACGCGCTTGCGGCTCGGCGAGGATGTAGTACTGGGCAATGTACCCGAAGTTGGTGTTGTTGCCTGTCGGCGTGTAAGTGAAGTTGTACCCACTCTTGCTGAACGTGTTGGTGCCACCACCCGTGCTCCTGCCCGACAGCACCGGGTCAACCAAGTCGGCGTTGTTCACGTCCGGCTGCCCCGCAGTGGGCGTTCCCAGCCGGTTCAGGGTGTCGGTGAAGCCCGAGTTGTAAGTGGACGCGAACGTGACCTCAGCCGTGTTCAGCGAGCGCAGCGAACTGGTTGCGGAGGCTTCGTTGGCCGCGATCCGGGACCGTAGCAGGTTCGGGATCGCGATGGCCGCAATGATCAAGATGATCGCCACCACAATCAGCAGCTCAATCAGCGAAAAACCCTTCTGTTTCATCAGCTTTCTTGCCCCTTCTGCCCCCATCTAGAGGGCATGTTTGTGTCGTTTAACCGTACAAGGTACACCCCTTGGCCCGTACTAGCAGAAGAGCAATCAGGTTTCCAAAAAATAGGATCACAAGCAGCACTACCCCAGCAAGAGAAGCCATTGCATTGCAGCGGATTGCGCAACGACGACCCGGACCAGCACTTCGGCGATGACGGCAGTGGTAGTGCAGGTTGACAAAAAATGGCGACATAATTTGTCAGCGCCCGGACCAGCAAGCTCGACCCTCCATACACTGACGAAACGTACCTTGCCCCGGCTGTCCCCCCGGGGCCAA
This sequence comes from uncultured Acidobacteriota bacterium, assembly GCA_964451215.1. Taxonomy (GTDB): domain Bacteria; phylum Acidobacteriota; class Terriglobia; order JAJPHL01; family JAPKYU01; genus CAYVGN01. The sequence continues at coordinate 1,535 of CAYVGN010000233.1, read as the reverse complement.
GGGCTAGATCGGCGTGTCGCTGACCGTGGCCGTCGTCGTGGCGTTGGAGCGAATGACCAGAGGCTCGTTCGTAAAGAACGAACGCTGCCCGCTGGACCCGCGCGATACGGGATCGGCCGTGATCTCGTAGCCCGCGATCTGGCCAAAAGTGGTGCTTGTGCCGGTAGGGGTGTAGCGAAAGTTGTAGCCGCTTTTCGTGAACGTGGTGTTGGTCCCGCCCGGGCCGCGGCCCGCCAGTATCGGGTCCACCAGGTCGGCGTTGTTCATGTCAGGCCGGCCACTAGTCGGTGCGCCCAGACGGTTCAAGCCATCCGTGAAGCCGGAAACGTAGGTGGCGGAGAAGATGACTTCCGCGTTGTTCAGCATGCGCAACGTACTGACCGCAGAAGCCTCATTGGCCGCTATCTTGGACTTGAGCAGGTTCGGGACAGCAATGGCAGCTATGATCAGGATGATCGCCACCACTATCAGCAACTCAATCAGCGAAAAGCCTCTCTGCTTCGCGTTGCACATAGCGCTTCCTTCCTGTGATTCCTCAGGTGTTGTGCAGCAACTCCTGTGCCAAACCCTGAAAGCTGTGCGGGGCCCCCTTTGCGATAAGGTCCGCCCGGTCAACCAGTTCGACGCTCCCAAAGGTCACGGCCCCGGGGGGTCAGGGTCAGCCTTATGAGAGCCGTTCAGCCATCCTGCCGGTTGCGCACCATTTCGAGAAAGTACTCGTGGATACGCCGGTCCGCGCTCAGCTCCGGGTGGAACGTAGCAGCCAGCAAGTGGCTCTGACGTACTAGCACCGGAGCGCCGCGGCACTCAGCCAAAACTCGCACACCCGCACCCACCTTGTCAATGATTGGCGCGCGGATGAACACCATCTCCAGCGGCTGGCCGGGCCATAGAGCCGGCGCAGCCTCGCGGGCAATGAAACTGGAGACCTGACGCCCGTATGCGTTGCGCTGGATGCGGATGTCCATGAGGCCCAGGCTGGGCTGCAAGGGGTTGGTCACTTCGCGGGCCATCAGGATAGCGCCCGCACAAGTGCCGAAGACGGGCTTCCCCTGCCCCGCGACACGGACAATGGCTTCCAGCAGGCCTTCCTCGGTGAGGAACTTGAGGGCGGTGGTGCTCTCACCTCCGGGCAGGATCAGTCCCTGCACCTGGGCCACCTGCTCGGGACGCTTCGCCAGCACCGCTGTCGCCCCTGCCTCCCAGAGGGCGCGCGCATGGGCCTGAAAATCGCCCTGCACTGCCAGAACGCCGATGCGCGTCCCGTTCTCCATCTTTGTGGGTGCGTTCACGCTCCCGATCGATTGAGCCCAGCGTCCCGAGGGGCGCCACCAGGCCTACCATCCGCGGGTTTGCAGCAACTCCTTCTCATCCAGCTTGGCCACGTCAATGCCGCGCATGGCCTCCCCCACCATCTCCGAGCACTGCAGCAGCACGGCCGGCTCGTTGTAATGCGTGGTGGCCCGGACGATGGCGCGGGCACGCAGTTCCGGGTCGGAAGACTTGAAGATGCCTGAGCCTACGAAAACCGCCTC